>JBIKIA010000282.1:0-6334 GCA_044361885.1 Prosthecobacter sp.
GACGGTGTAGTGAAGCGCCTTGAGCGTGTCGGTATCGCCGGAGACGATGATCTTGGCTCCAGGGTGCTCGGGCAGGAAATTGCTGAGGAAGCTGCGGAGGCGATTCATGGGGACTTTTTCGTCGCCGATGAGGACGGTGTCGCCCCCGTCGATGACTTTGAGGGTGAGGACTTCGCCGGAGGACGTTGTTTCGCGATCACCGTCGCCTTTGCGGGGCTTTTGGCCGGATTCGGCGGAGGGCTTGCGACCTTCGCCCTCGCGGTCACCGCTTTTTTTCATGCCGTCGCGGGAGCCGGTGCGCGGTTTTTCGCCATCGCGTCCGCCAGTGCGGGGCTTGTCGCCGTCGCGCATGCCGGGTTTCTTTTCGCCTTCGCCATCGCGAGTGCCGGGCTTTTTGGTGCCGCCGTCGCGTTCGGCGCTGGGTTTGCCGCCTTCGCGCTCTGCGGAGGGTTTGCTGCCTTCGCGCTCTGCGGAGGGTTTGCTGCCTTCGCGTTCGCCGTCCTTCATGGCGGGCTTTTTGTCGGACTTTTCGGACAAGTCGGATTTGTCGGCGGTGGCGGGTTTTTTGATGGTTTCACCCTCACGGACTTTGGCAGGCACTTCTTTTTCCTGCGCACGGGCGGTGGTGAAGGAGTAGCTGACGAGGACGCTGAGCGTGAGGACAAGCAGCGCGTGGAGCCATGGTTGGCGGGTGGTTGGGGTGGTGATCATGAGGATTCGTTGGCGCAGGGTGGGGTGGTTGCGCACACATGGAGCCAACCCTGCCATGGCCGGTGGTGCGGAAAAGGTTTCCTGAATGCGGAGGAGCGTGTGCCCGTAGTCGAGCCGCTCGGTGGGAGAAAGGAGGTCGAGTGCGCCGGCATCGCAGCGCAGTTCGCGGTCGGACTGGAAGCGGCTGACGACGAACCACACGAGCGGATTGAACCAATGCAGCGCCTGCACCGCGATGGCAGCCCAGTTCCAGAGGAGGTCGTGCTGCTTCACATGCAGCAACTCATGCAGCAGCACATGACGCAGGCTGCGCTGATCAAAACGGCTCTGCCAGTCTTCGGGAAGGAGGATCTGCGGCTGGCGGATGCCGACGACGGCAGGCGTGGTGCCTGCGGGCATGAGGCGGATCGTGGGCATGGTTACTCCGGTGAGAGCGGAGAGCGAACGGAGGATGGATCGAAGATGCGGTTCATTCGCCGTGCGTCGCGTGAGGAGGTAACGATCAAAGCGGCGCTGGCGGAAAAAGGCGCTGAGAAGCACTGCGGCGGAACCTGTCAGCCAGACACAGGCGAGCAGGATCTGCAGAGAGAAAGACCACGAACGCTCTACAGGAGCATCCGGGAGCGAAACGGTGTCCAAGGCGAGGATGGAAGTCTGCTCGGGCGGTGAAGATGCCTGGATGACGGCACTGACTTCAGCAGACTCCTGGCGAATCCATGACCCAAGTCCAAACCCAGCCGGAATGAAAGCGGGCAGCATGAGCTTCATGCCCACGAGCATCCACAAACCAATGCGCCACGCGGGACTTAGCCGTGCGCCGAGCATCAGGCGCAGGCCAAGCACGGCGAGGATGAGGACGCTGGCCTCGATGGAGGTGCGCAGGAGCCAGTGGAGGAGGGCGTCGGTGGTCATGGTGGTTGCTGGACTACTTCTTGAGTTTTTGTTCGGCCTGATTCAGCATCTCACGAAGGGCGGCGAGGTCGTCTTTCGAGACTTCTTCCCGCTCCATCATCCCGGCGACGAAGGGTGTGAGACGGCCATTGAAGACTCGGTCGAGGAAGCTGACGCTCTCCTCGTGCTGGCACTGATCCTGGGCGACGGCGGGCGTGTAGCGGAACTCGCGGCCCACGGCTTCGACCGCGAGCGCGCCTTTGTCGGTGAGGCGGCGGATGAGTGACTGGACGGTGCGGGGCTTCCAGGAAAGGCGGCCTTCGAGTTCCTTCACGACTTCGCTCAGCGTGCTGGTGCCGCGCTGCCAGAGGACGTTCATGACAGTCCATTCGGCGTCGGAAATGCGGGGCGTGGGGGCGATGTCTTCGTCTTCGGGCATGGTCGTGGATTACAAACGTGATCCACGGATTACATGCGTAATCCAAAGCTGGCAAGAATGTTTTTTCTTAACCTGCTTTTTTTTGCCCCGCCTTCGGTTCTGTCCCAGCGAGGATGCGCCCGATGTTCGCCTTATGACGGACGATGACGAGCAGCATCACGAGCACGCCAAAGCCAAGCATCACCGGATCCCACTGGTCTGAGCGGCTCATCTGAATCAGCATTGTAGCCGCGACGCCGACGCCTGACATCATGGAGGCCAGCGAGACGTAGCGCGTGATGAAAAAGAACAGCAGCCACACCGCCAGACCGCCGAGCATGGCGATGGGGGCGATGCCGAGCAAGACGCCGCCGGTGGTGGCCACGCCTTTGCCACCTTTGAAACTGAGCCAGAAGGTAAACATGTGTCCGAGCACAGCGGCGAGCCCTGTCACGACTGCGCCCGTGGAGAGCAGACTTTCTGCGCCGGGAATCGTGACGAGCCAGGCTTTTGCCAGCCAGATGGGCAGCCAGCCTTTGAGGAAATCGAGGATGAAAACAGGGATGCCGATGGGCTTGCCGAGCACGCGGATAGCGTTCGTCGCGCCGATGTTCCCGCTGCCGTGCTGGCGGATGTCGATGCCGCGCGTGAGCTTGCCCGCGATGTAGCCAAAGGGCGTCGCGCCGCTCACGTAGCCGCCGAGTGCGCAGAGAAGGATCGCCTGAAAGGGTGTCATGGCTGGCTTTGTAGCCGGGGGCATCGCCCAGCGCCAACAGGAAATCATCTTCAGCCCCCTGCCCCGCTGAACTCCATCCTTGAGTTCCCGCCCATCCACGGCTCTCTCGTGCCGTCCGAAACCATGGCCCGCGTCCCCGAAGAAACCCTCCAGCAGATCCTTGCCTCCACGGACATTGTGGAGCTGATCGGCCGTTCGGTGAAGCTGCGGCGCGCAGGGTCAAACTGGCAGGGGCTGTGCCCTTTCCACAATGAGAAGTCGCCCTCCTTCAATGTGCGGCCCTCGACGAACTCCTATCACTGCTTTGGCTGCGGCGTCGGAGGGAATGCCTTCCGCTTCGTCATGGAGCATGACGGGCTCACTTTCATGGAAGCCGTAAAGCGTCTTGCCGATGCGGCGAACATCCGCATCGAGGAGCAGGTCTGGGATGAGAACGCCGAGAAGGAGGCCAAGCACCGCACGCTGCTCATCCAGGTGCATCAGGAGATCGCCCTGTGGTATCACCAGCTTCTGATGAAAAGCCCGCTCGCCGAGAGCGCACGCGAGTATCTGAAAGGTCGCGGCATCAACTCCGCCGTGGCGAAGAACTGGAAGCTCGGCTACGCGCCCACAAACGGCCAACTCCTCCGCCAGTGGGCCACGGAGCAGAAGTTCGGCAAACAAGCCCTCATCGACGCCGGCATCCTCATCTACAGCGAGGAGCGCGGCGATGCCTTCCCGCGCTTCCGAGATCGCCTGATGTTTCCCATCTGCAATGACAACGGCGAAGTCATCGCCTTCAGCGGTCGGCTGCTGGAGGCAAACCCGAAGATGGCGAAGTACCTGAACTCGCCCGAGACGCCCATCTTCAGCAAGAGCAAGGTGCTCTTCGGCTTTGATCGCGCCAAGAGGCACATTTCAAAAGCTGGGCAAGCCATCGTCTGCGAAGGCCAGATCGACACGCTCATGCTCCACGAGGCGGGCTTCACCAACGCCGTCGCCGGACAAGGTACCGCCTTCACCGAATTTCATGCCAAGGCGCTGAAGCGGCAGGCGGACGAGATCGTGCTGTGCTACGACTCGGACAATGCGGGCTTCAAGGCCGCAGAGCGAGCCTTCCAGATCCTCGCACCCACCGGGCTGATCATCAAAGTGGCCTCGCTTCCGGCAGGCGAAGACCCTGACTCGCTCATTCGCAAACAAGGCCCCGAGGCATTCAAAGCACTGCTTCAAAGTGCGCAGGAGTTCCTCGATTACCAAGTCGATGCCGCCGCCTCACGCCGTGACATGGGAGAGATGCGCGAGCGTGTGCGCTTCGCCAGCGAGATGGCGGGAAACATCCACCTTCTGGAAAGTCCCGTGGCCCGCGAGACTGCCATTCAGCGCGCCGCCGTGCGCCTCTCCATCCCCGAGGACACCATGCGGCAGCTCGTCGCCCGCGCCGCGAAGCAGCCCACGACGCGCAACTCGCGTGACAACGCTAAAGCTCCCACGCCCGGCGAGAGCCCCGGCAAGCAGCTCCTCGCCAGCCAGGACAAGAACGCCATCCTCCTCACCCGTCTCGCGCTCGCCGATGCCCAGGTGCTCGACTGGCTCCGCCAACAACAGCACGACGACGTCCTCCGTGATGTGCCCGGCACCGAACTACTCGCGCTCATCTGGCGCGGCACCTTCGATCCCGTGGACACCGTCGCAGTCACAGTCTTCCTCACCACGCTCGAGCCTGATGAAGAAGCCGCCCTGAACCAGCTCATGCATGAGGCTCGTGCCACCGGCGGCATGGCAGAAGCCGAGCACGAACTCCGCGCCCTGGAGCTGACCCGGCTGCTCATGATGAAGCAGCGCCTGCAAACCCAGCTCAAGCAGCCCGGCATCGATCCCGAGCACGCCGCCGAACTCCAGCGGGAGATCATCGCTCTGCATCAGGACATCGGCACTGCGCAGAAGAGCTTCATGAAGCCGCAGTCGTAACAGCGAGGCAGGAAAACAAAAAAGGCGGAAGACTCGAAAGTCTTCCGCCTTTGAAAAGGTCACTGAAGTCAGCTTACTTGCTCTTGGCTTCGCCTTCGGCTTTCTTGCCATCGAGAGGCGTGATGAGCGGGCGATCTTTCATCTCAGGAGAGATGGTCCAGGAGTCGCCCTGTTTGACGAAGGAGATGAGGAAGAGTTCTTCGATGCGATCGGTGAGTGTTTCCTGGGAGGTGCGGACAGTGGCGTGAACGAAACCTTTTTCCTTCTCTTCGACGAGGCCGAGCACGTCGATCTTTAGGGTGTCCTGCTTGCGCTTGGTAACATCAGCAGCGGCGTTGATGCGCTTGTGCCAGGCTTCGCGATCGAGGATGTAGAACTCCTGCGGGGTCAGCTTTTCGAGTTCGCGGATCTCCTTCACGCCAAAGCGTTCCAGCATCTGCTGCTCCTCGGTCATCGTGGGGGCGGTCTTGATGATGGCGATGGTTTCCTTCTGCTTGCGGTCCAGTGAGGACGCCTGAAGCAGGCTGGCGGCGGTCTTCCACTCCTGATTCACTACAGCAGTGAGGTATTTTTTGACCAATTCACCGCATGGATGGTCGGCTGGGAGTGGCGAGCTGTGGGAGACACCGGCGAGAGCGAAAAGACCGATGGCCAAGGTGAAACAGGAAAAGAGACGGGCAGATTGCATAGGGCTGGGTTTGACCGAGCAGAAGAGGAAACGTTCGGGCGAGTTTCTAGCCCGCTGCTATCACGGCGTCAAATGGAGAAACCCTTTCAACGCGCGGGCAGCTTCACAAGAGTTGCGGCCAGGACCTCGAGCACTTTTTGCCGGCTGCCCTCGCCTCGGACAAGCTGCACCTTTCCCTTGGCGCATCCGAGGCAGTCAGCCATGAAGCGGATCAGCTCGGTGTTCGCCTTTCCATCCACGGGTGGCGCGGCCAGCTTGATCAGGAGCACGGGGCGACCTTTCTCATCCGCTCCCCAGCCGAGGATTTCGGACCGCCGGGCATTCGGTGTCACTCGGACAACGAGCTGGGCTGTGATTTCAGCACTCATGATCGGGCCGCCAGGATGCCGCTGGCAATGGCTTTGGCCAGCTGTTCGCGATGATAGGCGGTCGCACATCGGCTGGAGTCGGTCTTGTGGCTCAAGTAGCCGCCCTCCACAAGCACGGCAGTCATCCGCGTGGCACGCAGGACTTTGAGATCTTGATAAAAAACGCCGCGATTCACGCCTTTGCAGTTAACATCCATGCTGCGGAGGATTTTTGCCGCCACGGTCTTGCCTTTATCGCTGCGATAAAACACCTCCATCCCGCTGATGGATTTATCCCGGCTGGCATTGAAGTGAATGCTGACAAAGAGCGCGTTCTTTTGCCGGTTGGCGATGGCGGCACGCTCTTCGAGGGAGACAAAGGAATCGGTGCGCCGGGTCATCGTCACTCGCAGCCCCTTGGCTTTGAGGGTTCGCTCCAAACGAAGGGCAACGTCTAGGCAGAGTTTCTTTTCAATGAGCCCATTATGAACACAGCCCCCGTCCTTGCCGCCATGCCCGGCATCAATGACCACCGTGGAGAAGCTCAGCGCCCAAGCGGGCACCTGGGACATCACAAGCAGCAGCGCACCGAT
>JBIKIA010000024.1:0-20177 GCA_044361885.1 Prosthecobacter sp.
TCGTCCATGTAGTCAGAGAGATTGCCATCAAAGCCCGCTCGGATGTTCTTATAGACCGCCTTCAGTTCGATGAAGACCAGCGGAATCCCGTTCACGAAGCACACGAGGTCCGCGCGGCGATTGTAGCTTGGAGCACGCAGGCCCGTGATGCACAGCTCACGCACCGCGAGGAAGCGGTTGTTCGGTTTGCCATCGGCACCCACACCATTATCGAAATCAATCACCCGCGCCTTCGTGGTGCGCTTCTGGCCTTTGTCGTCCTGGTAATCCACCTCCACACCATTGCGGATGAAATCGTGAAACGTCTCGTTGTGCTGGAGCAGCGAGCGGGAGAAATCATGTCGCGTCATCTTTGTCACCGCCTCGTCGATAGCCTTGTCAGGTAAGGCCGGATTCAGCCGCACCAGCGCTGCGCGCAGGTCACGAGTGAGCACCACCTCGCGCGCATCCTTGCGGCCTAGCGTGCCATCGGGGCCAAAAGTCTCCGCTTTGTAAGCATACACGTTCTCCCAGCCCAACACGCCTTCCAGGTGCTCAGCAAAGGTCTGCTGAACGAGCCGGTCTTCGCTGTTGATGTCGGTGTAGGCCATGCGCTGTTAGGAGTCAGCTTGCCCGTCAATCTCCGACTTGCCCAGCCAGTAGCAAGCGAGCGGCGCAGGGATTTTCAGAAGCTGCAACGTGTTCCCAGGTTCCAGCTCTCGTTCCATCAAACCGAAGTCGTTCGGCTCTTTCGTGATCACATATCCCAGTGGCACCTTCCGCTCCTTGCAGAACTCCACCATGCCCTTCAGTTCCGCCCAGCCCGTGGCGTGGTTGCGATACTTCACCTCGAAGGGCACCAGCCGCCCTTCCACCTGAGCGATCACGTCCACTTCCTGGTCCTTCTTCCCGCGCCAATACGAGAAGCCCACGCTCTGCTGATAGTAGCGCGTGAACACAGGTTTGAAGAATGCCGTCTCCACCGCCGCGCCCATGGCGGACGGATCATCCAGCAGGGACTTGCCTTTGAGCAGCACACTTGGTGAGATGGCCGCATCCGCCAGATACACCTTGTAGCGCCCGCGCAGGATTTCCTTCCCGTAGCCAAAGGGCGGCAGCCGGTGGATCAGATGCGCCGCCTCCAGCAGGTTGATGTAGCTCGTCGCCGTTGGCTTCTTCACTTGCAGGTTCTTGCCCAGGTCCGCCATGTCCAGCAGCCCGCCGTCATGCAGGCAGAGGTAGAGAAAGGTCTGCTCCAGTTCCAGCACACGCCGCACACCGTAGAGCGCCGTCATGTCACGCTTCAGCACCTTGTCCACGATGTCCTCGCGCAGCAGCTTTTGCGCCGCCACCACATTGTCCACAAGCGCGCATTGTGGGAAGCCGCCGCGCATCAGGTAATCGTGGAAGTGCCCGGTTAGCGGCTTCGCATCCGCCGCCGTGCGCGCGAAGTCCATCTCGCTCCATTTCAGCAGTTTTTGCAGTGAAGTCACCGGCGGCAGCTTCGGTTCTGCCACCTTCTTGATTTGCAGGTATTCATAGAAGGACAGCGTCGCCAGCCGCACCGTGTGCCAGCGGCCAGTGCCGGATTCCTGCCCTTCCACCACCAGCGGCGTGGCCGAGCCTGTCACCGCGATGCGCCGCCCTTTGTGGAAGTCCACTTGATGCTTCAGCCACGTCTGCCAGTCCTTCGTGTATTGGATCTCATCCAAGAATAAATACTCCGGCCCATCCCGCGCAGGCTCGATCTCCCGCCACAGCTCCAGCAGGCCATCCAGCCCTGCCAGCTTCAGCAGCGGATGGTCAAAGGTCGCATACAAAATCTGCCCCGGTGGCACGCCTTCCGCGAGCAGGCTGTCGATGGCTTGGAGCAGCAGCGTTGTCTTGCCGATCTGCCGCGCCCCGCTTAGCAACATGGCACGCGGAGCCGGGGGCGACTTCACCCACTGCCGCACCTCGGCGAAGGCCGCCCGCCGCCACGTTGGCAAGTCCGACATCTTCTCTCCCTTCCACCACGGGTTGAACTGGCGGAGCACGGCCATGAGGTCGGTTCGGGAGGCAATCATGGTCCAATCTTCCAAAAACAGCGATTTAAGGCAAGTATAGTTTCCTTATATGCATCAAATAGTCAGATTTGGCGGTTTTTGGGTCTCTTCCTGTCTGCTCTTGTCTCCTCCTGTCCCTCGCTGTCCATGTCTTTCCAGGTGCTCGGCAAAGGTCTGCTGAACCAGCCGGTCCTCGCTGTTGATGTCGGTGTAGGCCATTCGAGGCGTTATGAAAGCAGGCTCAGAAATTTTTGCACCCGCTCAAATGCCCTTCGAGGCACCAATTTGTGTTTTCAGCGCTTCCGCGAAGCCTGTTCACGCCGCAGCTCATGTTCACGCGACCGTGAACATGCCATCAAACGTGAACACGACGGGCTCCCAGTGGCTCCGCTCCCGCGGCCCTTGGTTGAAGAAGGCCACAGCGAAGGCCTCTTCGAGCTTGGTGGCGCGGAAATCCCCGGTTGGCAGAAGTCGTTTGGGGGTTAGCTTCCGCCCATGTCCACGCTCACTCTCGAACTCGACAGCACCCTGGCGCACGCGTTGGAGGTGTCTGCGCGTCGTGAGCACAAGCCCGTCTCTGCCTGGGCGCGGGATCGTCTGCGCATCGCGGCGCTGGAGACGGAGGCGGAGGCCAATGGCTACCCTTCCGGCTGGTTGAAGCTCTTTGGCAGCATCGACGACCCATCGTTTAGTGCTCCGGCACGGACTGCCACCCGGCCCCTTGCCTCCTTTGACGAAGCCTGAGTTTCCTTCTCTCATGGCCTACTGTCTGGACACCAACACCATCGTCTTCTGCCTGCGTGGGAAGTCCGCCCAGGCCGCGAACCGGCTGCGGACCACGCCCGCCTCTGAGGTGCGGGTGCCCATGCAAGTGCTGGCGGAACTCCGAGTCGGGGCCGCCAAGAGTGCCAAGCCCGTGGAGAACAAGGCAGCCGTCGAGTCCTTCGTGCAGCCCTTTGCGCTGATCTGGCCGGACGAAGTCGTTGTCGAGCACTACGTCGCCATCCGCACCGCGCTGGAATCCATGGGGCAGGCCATCAGCGAGGCGGATCTCTGGATCGCCGCCACGGCACGAGCTAAGGGGGATGTGATCGTCACCAACAATGTGCGTGAGTTTCAACGGGTGCCGGGGCTGGTGGTTGAAGATTGGAGCGTGTGAGCAGATGTCTCACACCTCAATCTCCCCGCTCATCAAGCGCGGCAGCAGCAGGTCGCGGGCGGTGCGGAGTTTTTGGGTTTGAAAGCAAAGGTTCTTCAACTGTGCTGTAACATCGGTCACGGATTCATTGAATGAATTTAGAAGCGCCCTTGGCGGAACGAACACCGGATACTTGAGCATTAACTTCCAGTCGGCTCGCGGCATCTTTGAGCCTTCACGGGCGCTTTGCGAGGCTTCAGCTACGAAGTCATCACTGGAAACTGTCATCAGAGTGAGGGCGAGCAGCCGCTCCTCGTGCGGACGAATCACAATTGCATCCGATGAAGCCACTCCATCTGTGAAGGCGATTCCGACCTTGTGGAAGTAGGGACGAATTTTGCCGAAGAGAATGTCACCAGCCACAAACCGGTTCTTGCTGCTCGTCACATCTGCGGCAACGCCCCAATCGGTCAGGGAGATCGACCTTCGCGGAATGTGTTCGAGTCCGATGTATGGCGTGTCCGTCTCAAGCTCTTCGGGGGATACTGATTCTCGAATGTCGGTGCAAATGTCATGCAGTGTCTTGCGCTCCCAGCCCTGCGGCACGCCGTTGATGCGGCGAGTGTGTTCGTGGCCGGGGAAGCGGAGGTGGACGTACCACTCCCGGTAGAGCAGCCGCGCCGACTCCTCCAGCAACGCCATCCGCCGCCGGTTGTTCTCCATCAGGTCGTCGTAGGCGGTCAGCGTTTCGGCGATGCGCTCTTGCTGCTCGCGGAGGGGATAGTGAACGGGCATGTCGTTCACGATGCCAGCGCTCAAATTGAGCATCGTTGATCCAACGGCGTGCTGCTCCAACCACTGGCACACGTCGTGTTGAGCCATGTAGTAGTAGAGAAACTCAGGCACGACATCCGTGTCATGCGTTTCGATCTTCAAACAGCCTGAACCACAGAGCCAGCCTTCTTGATCGTCACGAATGAAGGCTCGTTTTGTGATCTCGCCTCTCCGTGGCAAGACAATCGTCCTTGGCTTGAGCTTGTGCCGCTCAAGACGATTGGCGGTGTGCTCAGGAATGCGTGCGATGCCGTCCTGAGAAACACGTCCGTCACTGATGTTGGTGGGCATGATAACCGGAATGCCTTCGTCGCTGTAGTCCGACTGATGAAGCGATGAACCAAACGGCCCGGTTTGAACCAAGCCGCGATCATTGGCGGCGATCTCGCCAAGTGTTGACCTGCTCCACTTCATATCCCCAGCCCCTCAAAGTTAGCCTGAATCTTCGCGGCCAGTTCACTGGCTTCGCGGTCCAGGTCTTTCAGTTCCACATGGATGTCGCGCATGGCCTGTCCGAAATCAAAATCCTCGTCCACTTCGGCAGGGGCCACTCCGACGTAGCGGCCTGGGGTGAGGCTCCAGTCGGCAGCGGCGATGTCCGCCCGGCTGGCGATCTTGCACAGGCCGGGCACGTCGGCATACACGCCCTCGGGGAAGCGGGAGGTGAGCCAGTCGATCTGTCTGATCCAGTAAATGGCCTGGGTTAGGAGCGCGGTGGCGGCCTCAGTGAGACGGCGGACTTCCGCAGTTTGCCGGTCAAATGCCGCGCGGGCGGCTTTCTCCACTTGTGGGCGCAGTTTGTCGATGGCGGGATTCGCCACCTTGCCAAATGCCTGGATGGCAGCTCGAAACCGGCTGGCGTCCCCGGTGTAGGCGTGCCGCGTTTCCGCCGAACAATGGTCGCGGCGGAGATGCTGCTCCGGTAATGCCCGGCACTCGTCGGCGACGGTATTGCAAGCCTCCAGAATCAAGTGAAGAGCAGGCATATACTCCTCGATGTCTGCCCCCTCCTTCAGATGATGGTAGGCGGCCTTGTAGTCCGTCGGGAATCCAGAGACTCGCCCTGCCAGCTCGGGTAGCAGCGCGTCGAGACGTCGGCGGCACTGACGCCACTCATCCTCATATTGCAGAATGAGCTGGCGGAACCGTTCATTCTGCCCGCGATAGAGCCACACGATGGCGGAGAGGTTCTTTTGTTGCTCGGGAGTGAAATCGAAGATCTTCCGCGTGACCTTCCGATAGACGTTCCGCGCATCGAGCATGAGCACGCTGTCCTTTCGCTCGGCAGGCTTGCCTTTGTCAAAGAACCACAGCTCGCAGGGCACGGAGCGTGTGTAGAAGAAATTGGAACGGATGGACATCATCACGTCCACATCGCCGGTGGCGACGAGCTTCTGCCGCACCTTCGCCTCGTCATGCCCGGCGCTGCTGGCCTGGGATGACATGACGAACCCGGCGCGGCCCGCTTTGTTCAGATACGAGTGGAAGTAGCTGATCCAAAGGTAGTTCGCGTTGGAGATGGTTTTGCTCTTGTTCACCCCCGGCAGGCCGAAGGGCAGGCGGCGGTCGCCCTTCACCTTGGCCTCGTCCACCATGTCCACATTGAAGGGCGGGTTTGCCATCACGAAGTCGCAGTTTCCCCAGAGCGGGCGGCCATCGCTGAGGCGGTGCTCGTCCTGGTAGAAGGTGTTTGCCTCCCTGATCTCCCCCTCCAGCCCGTGAACGGCGAGGTTCATCTTTGCCAGCCGGATGGTGGTGGCCGTTTTCTCGTAACCATAGAAGGTCACGCGCTTCATGGTGTCCTGCCCGTGATCCTCCATGAAATGGCTGGTCTGCACAAACATGCCACCCGAGCCGCAGGCGAGGTCGGCGACGACGCCGTGGTCTGGCTCGATGATGTTCACGATGGTCTGCACCAGTGAGGGCGGGGTGAAGAACTCGCCATTGTCCTGCGCGCCCTGGATGGCGAACTTCATCAGGAAATACTCATAGATGCGCCCGAAGATGTCCCCGCTGGCCCGGCGCAGAGCCTCGCTGTCGAAGATGCGTAGCATGGACTCCAGCAGGTCGTTGTCGAACTTCTCGAAGTCCTTCGGGAGTTGCCCGGCCAGCGGCTCGAAGTCGCGCTCGATGGCGTTCATGGCCTCCACGAGTGCAGAACCAAGATTCGTGCCCTTCGGCAGGGCGATCAGTTCTTCATAACGCGCCTCCTTTGGCAGCATGAGCGCTCGGCGGGAGATGAAGTGGGCTTTGTTGATCGGCAGCTTCTTCGGCAGCTTCCCGGCAGCCTTTTCCTCCTCGATCTTCGCTGCCACGGCGTTGTAGCGGTTCGTGGCATGGCGCAGGAAGATGATGCCGAGAATGGGCATACAATACTCGCTGGAAGTCAGCTTCGAGTTGGCCCGGAGTTGATCAGCCGCTTCCCAGAGGGTGTCTTCGAGCTTCGAGATGTCTTGGAGGGCGTGGGGAGTCATGCTGGCGGCAGGCAGGAACGGCAGAACCCCAGAAAACACAAGGAGACATGCCAAAACAAGCAGCGAATCGGTTTTAGAATCGGCCAAAAAAGGGCCGCTGCCATCTAGGAGGCATCAAAGCGCTATGTACCTCTATCCATATCCAGCAAAACCTCCCCCTACCCCTCCATGCAGAAAGAGTGAGCGAGAGGCAACCCTTGGCCTTTATTTATCCTCGCGGCCAAAACCCGGTTTCGATTTCTCTCACGGATTTAAATGTAACCCCCAGCGAGTGCCCTGATTTGTTTCGCGCCGGACGCACTGACCATCCCTGGCCTGCACTATTGCGCGTGCGATGGGTTTCCCTGCTCGCTGCCACGGTTTCCCGGCTGGCTGGCCTCTTTTGTTGTCGCGGAGGAGGTCAAGCATCCGCACCAGGATAGACCTGGAGGAAAAGAATATTCAGGCGAGGCCGCCAGTGGCACGGCTGTCCAGAAAGTGCTTGAGACTGTCGAATGAAATCAGGCGGGTGCCTTTGATCTGGCCTCTTTCGCGAAGAGACACGGAGCGGATCAGTCCACGATTGAGCAGCGCATAAAGCGTGGCCTTGCTGATGCGTGAATAGTGGCAGGCTTCTTTAACACGAAGCCACTCCACGGGAGTTGGTTCTGACGAGGCCGACAAATAGGATGATGCAGTGTCCATGACGGCCCCTAAGTTTCACAGGGTCACAGAAGGTCCACACTATTGATCGCACGGGCACCAATTGTTGTAACACGTTGTAACACGTTGTAACACGTTGTGACAGGTGTAACACCCCCTGCCTGTCGAAAGACCATCCTTGGATGGCTTCAGACATGACACAGAGATTATTTTGAGCACTTGCGCCGACGTCTGGGGACGCTCCCTCTGAATTCAGATATCTTCACACCTTGCTACTTCCGGCCTTTCCGAGGATGATTGGCGGCATGAAAGTGTTATTCACGGTCATCTGCATCGCTGCTGGTCTGACTTTCGCTCTGCATCACGCTGAGCGCAGAACGGAGCGTGAGAAGGTTCGCTCTCTGGCAGATGAGGAGGCAAAAGAGGTGCTGCGAATAGCGGAGTGGAAGAGGTGGCAAGCCAAGGCTTTAAAGGATGCTGAGGCAGATCAGGCGTCAATTAAAAGACACGAGGACGAGGCGAGGGAAGAACATCACTCGCGGATTGCGGCGAAAGAGCGCACCGACTTCACCATTCCTTCGTCAGGCTATGCGACTTACGAAGACGCCGCCTTATGGGCAGTCACCCTGTTCCCTGATGCAGAAATAGAGGGTTCAGCTCTTTGGACCAAAATGAAGAACTACCATGACACGATGATCGTGCCTGGGTCTGCCCGAGATATACACCCCTTCAAAGCGCTCCGCATCGCCCGATGGGCCGCGAGCGAGCTGGGCATCGCCCCTGCTCCCAATGTCTCGATCCCTGAGTTGGGGCGGACCTTTGTGGAGATGTCCTGTTTTGCGACACTCCGCAGGCTCTACGGCTCTGATTACGAAAACGGCAGAGTCGCAGACTGGGTGGCTCACGGCAAAACCCTGCTCGCAGCTCATGACACCAGTTTATCAATGGGGGACTGGCCTTTGTATGCCCGTGATTTAGTCCTTTCATCAATCAACGCGCAGATTGCAGCGTCCATTACACCAAGAGCTGCATACAACCCTCGCAGCAACCCCACGAGCGATGCCAATCTGGCCTCTCAAGGCGTCAATCCGCGCTTCTGGTCGAATCGCCCAGCATCAAAGCCGAGTGCGCCGCCTGCGCCCATCCCGCAAGACTTGGAGATCGAGGAGCGCGGGAATTTCTGGTTTGGCTCCGATGGTTCAAGCGGACACATCCGCGTCAGGCCAGGGGGCGGCAAGGTTTACGAAAGGTAGTTTCCCCGTCTTTGCGGTTAAGTCAGAAAGGTATTCTCATGTTAAATTCGGCATCGAATTCAGTGCCTCGCGTTTAGCTTTGCCCTCAATGTGAGTGTAGTGAGCACTCATCTCGGCGGAGTCGTGGCCGATGATGTCCATCACCACCGCAGGGCTGATACCCGCATTCTTCATCAGACTCGTGGCCGTGTGGCGGAGGCTGTGGAAAGAAATCTCTGAGGCTGCACGCTTGGAGTCTCGGCCTTCTTTGGCCGCATCGTGCGTGCGTTTTCCAATAAGCCCGGCATCCGCCAGCAGATTCGCGAAATGGCGCGATAGAATGCTACCTTTTGAGTTCAAAGCCATCCGAGGATGCAGCGGCGCACGGGGATCATCACCAGCGGGCAGGCTTTCGATATGCTGCATCAGCGGCGTGCAGATGGGGATGCGCATCACACGCCCTGTCTTGCTCGTCCGCAGTTGAATCTCCTCCGCAGTCAGATCCACATTGGCCCATGACAAAGCGGCGATGTCCTTGAGTCGCTGCCCTGTGTAGAGACCAAAGAAGATCATCGAGCGCCATTCCTCATCCGCCACGGCGAGAATGGAGCGTATCTCATCAAGGGTAAACGGGCGGCGGGACGAACTTCCCGTCTTCTTGAGCATACCGCAGTCCTTGGCCGGATTGTCTGCCATGAAGCCATCCCTGCGGGCATCCTCAAGAATGACTCGAAGCAACTTGATTCCATGGTTGGCAGTCGTTCCTGAAACTCGCGTGGCCAGCGCGTCGCGATAGTTCACAAACTGCTTGGTCTCCAGTTCGGCCATGGGTCGGTCCGCTGCCGTTCCCAACCATT
This sequence comes from Prosthecobacter sp., assembly GCA_044361885.1. GTDB lineage: Bacteria > Verrucomicrobiota > Verrucomicrobiia > Verrucomicrobiales > Verrucomicrobiaceae > Prosthecobacter. Next base: position 9,202 of record JBIKIA010000024.1, read on the forward strand.
CCACAAAGTGGGCAGAACGCCCCGCGTAGGCCGAGTAGCTGGATGAAGCCAGTTCGCCTTTTCGTCTCGCCAGCCAGCCCGTCACATAGGCTCGCGGGGTCGCATCCGGCAGTTCCTCCTTATGAGCCGCCTTGTAAACCTCAGCGATGACCTTGTGCATCTGTCTGGCGCGTGCCCTCTCCTTGCTCAGCTTCTCCCACTCAGTGGCGACAGCCTGGGCAGCCTTTCGGGTCTTTTCCTTCGTCGAGCGCTGAACTCGTTTCCCATCTGGCAAAGTGAAACAACCAAACCAGAAAGGAGAGCGGGGGAATTTGCGAAGGCTAGCCATGACGAGAGTCTCAACACAAATCACAACGTCGTCAAGGTCATAGAGGTCGGCATGGTATAATTTACCGTTGATTTTCAACGATTTAATTCATCATCAACGCCCTTGGATCGAAGTGCAGGTTCGAGTCCTGTCTCAGGCACCACCTCTCCACAAGAGAGGCGGCAAGACGAGCCCTGGGCCTGCGTTTCAGCGCGCTCATGAAATCCGCTCTCTTCGTCGCGCTCCTCGCTTTTTTCACCGTCTGGACCTACGCGGAACCATCGCGTCCGCACATCATCTTCATGCTGGCGGACGACCTCGGCCGCGCTGACTGCGGTTTCATGGGCGGGAAGGACATCAGGACACCGCACCTCGATAAACTCGCCAAGGCTGGGGCCATCCTGGATCAGTTTTACGTCCAGCCCGTCTGCTCGCCGACGCGCGCCGCGCTGATGACCGGACGCTACCCGATGCGGCATGGCCTTCAGGTCGGCGTGGTCCGCCCGTGGGCGGAGTACGGTCTGCCGCTGGATGAGCGCACCCTGCCGCAGGCGCTCAAGGAAGGCGGCTACGAGACCGCCATCGTCGGCAAATGGCACCTCGGTGATTTTGAACCCGCTTACCTGCCGATGCAGCGGGGCTTTGATCATCAATACGGTCACTACAACGGCGCGCTCGACTACTTCACCCACGATCGCGATGGCGGCCACGACTGGCATCGCGATGACAAAGAGAACCGCGACGAAGGCTACTCCACGCATCTCCTGGCCAAAGAGTCCGTCCGTCTCATCCAAGAGCGCGACAAATCCAAGCCGCTCTTCCTCTACGTCCCCTTCAATGCCGTCCACGGCCCCTATCAGGTGCCGGAGAGCTACTCAAAGGCCTACCCCGACCTCAAAGGCACCCGCCAGAAATATGCAGGCATGCTCACCGCCATGGACGAGGCCGTGGGGCAGATCTCCGCTGCCATCGATGCCGCCGGGATGCGCAAAGACACCCTTTTCATCTTCTCCAGCGACAACGGCGGCCCCAGCCCCGGCCAGATCACCGACAACGGCCCGCTCCGTGCCGGCAAAGGCACCCTCTACGAAGGCGGCACCCGCGTTGTCGCCTTTGCCACCTGGGACGGCGTGATCAAACCCGAGAGCAAGGTTATCGCAGCGCTGCACATGGTGGACTGGTATCCCACCCTTCTGAAACTCACGGGCGTCTCGCTGGATCAAAAGCTGCCGCTCGATGGTCGCGATGCATGGCCTGCCATCACCGAAGGCGCAGCCTCGCCCCACGACGCCATCCTCATCAACACCACCCCCGCCAACGGAGCCATCCGCATGGGAGACTGGAAGCTCGTGCTAGCCGGAAACATCAGCGACAGCGAAGACGGCGGAGAACCCAAGGCCAAAGCCAAGAAGAAGGGCAAAAAGAAAGGCACTGGCGATGCACCCGGCGTGGAACTCTTCGGCCTCGCCTCTGATCCAAACGAGAAAACCAACCTCGCCACCACCCATCCCGAAAAAGTCGCGGAACTCCGAGCCCGGCTAGAAACCCTCGCCGCCGAAGCCGTCCCCCCGAAAAGCGCGCCTAAAGCCGCCAACTTCAAGACGCCACGGGTGTGGGGGCAGCAGGATTAAACCCATGACCAGCCTGGAGATATAGCCTTTGTCATCTAAAAGGCATTCTCCACCCGTGACGAAGCTTGTCATTCATGGGCGCAGTTCTCAGACTCCGCCGCCATGACACTGCGCACTGTTTTCCTTTTTCTGCTCCTGAGTGGCTCGGCACTCCAGGCGGCTCCTTTGCCCGATCTCCGCGTCGCGGCGGGCAAACGCCATCTCGAAACCACGAACGGCAAACCCTTCTTCCTGCTCGCCGACACGGCTTGGGAACTCTTCCACCGCCTGACTCGCGAAGAAACGCAGCTCTACTTGCAGAACCGCGCCGACAAAGGCTTCAACACCGTCCTCGCCGTCGCTCTGGCCGAGTTTGAGTTCGATCAACCGAACGCCGCCGGTGAACTGCCGCTGGAAGACAACGACCCCACCAAGCCACGCGAAGCCTACTTTGCCCAAATCGATTGGGTGATCGACCAAGCCGCCCAGCGCGGGCTCTACACCGGCCTGCTGCCGACCTGGGGTGACAAGTGGAACAAAAAGTGGGGCAAGGGCCCCGAGATCTTCACGCCTGAAAATGCCGCCATCTACGGCGAGTGGCTGGGCAGGCGCTATGCGGGCAAACCGGTCATCTGGGTGCTCGGTGGAGATCGCCCCATCGAGACGGATCAGCACCGCGCCCTCATCCGAGCCATGGCCGCCGGTTTGAAAAAAGGCGACGGCGGGCGGCACCTCATCACTTACCATCCCATGGGCGGGAAGAACTCCTCCGACTACTGGCCCGACGAGCCCTGGCTCGACTTCCACATGTTCCAGAGCGGCCACAGCCATCGGGCAAAGCCGAACTACGACATGAACGCGAAGAACCTGGCCCTGCCCGCTCGCAAGCCCACCCTCGATGGCGAGCCCTGCTACGAGGACCACCCCGTGCGCAGCCTCATGAAGGACAAAAAGCCCACCGAGTGGTTCGGCGACCTAGACGCGCGCCGCGCCGCATGGTGGAGCGTGCTCAGCGGTGCCTGCGGCCATGTCTATGGCACGCACAGCATCTGGCAGTTCCACGATCTCACCAAGCGCAAGCAGCAGACCGATGCCCGCACGCCCTGGCAGCAGGCCATGGATCTGCCCGGCGCCGTGCAGATGGGCGTGATGCGGAAATTCATTGAGGGGCTCGACTGGACGAAGCTGCGCCGGGACGACGCCTTCATCATCAGCAAACCTGTCCAGCCACTCACCGCAGGGCAGCAGCCCATGGCGGCAGTGGCTGAGGATGGCAGCTTTGCCCTGGTTTACGTGCCGGACGCGAAGGCATTCGGCATCGCTCCAGACATGGCCAAGCTCCGCTTCGAAATTGACGAACTGGACGCAGCCGGGGTTGATGCTGCCACGGGAAAACCCGTCGCCGTGCTTGCGACCTACGCTGGCGTCATCATTTTCTCTGCCTCCCTCGACTCGCGAGATGCCAATGGCACGTTGATCACGAGTCAAAAAGACTGGGTTCTCGTCCTCCGCCGCAAACAACCCTGATCCCAGCGATTCCAAACAACATTTCCCACGCTTTTCGCGTTCCTTTGCACTCATCCCCAACCATGAAACACCTCGCCCTCGCCTCCCTCCTCCTCACAGCCACCCTCCACGCCGACGACTGGCAGCCGGAGGCAGGTTTTAAGAGCCTCTTCAATGGCAAAGACCTCACCGGCTGGTGCTTCCGCGCGAAGACGAAGAAGGACGATCCGAATCCCGGTGCCATCCTGGACAAGCACGATGGCAAAACCGAGGCTGCCGATGCCGGCCGCTACATCGTGAAAGATGGAGTCATCGCCGTGACCTTCCCGACCGAGGCGGACAAGCTCACCGGCCAGCTCTACACCGTGGAGGAGTTCCCGAAGAACTTCGTCCTGAAGCTCGAATTCCGCGCCGCAGTGAATGCCGACAGCGGCGTCTTCGTCCGCAAACCGCAGCTCCAGTGCCGCGACTACCTCGTGGCCGGTCCCTACAAAGAACTGAAGCAATACAAAGCCCAGGAGTGGAACCAGATCGAAGTCACCGTGAAGGACGGAGTGGCCCACTGCACCTGCAATGGCGAAGTCCTCGAAGCCGCACTCCCGATGCCTGCCACCGGCCCCATCGGCCTCGAAGGTGACCGTGGCGTGATGGAGTATCGCCACATCCAGCTCAAGGTGCTGGAGTGATCTTCCCCGCCCACAGAACTTGACTCTGGCGCATTCCAGCCTTGCGCAGAGAGAGATTCCCCGTTCTCATCGGTGCGCTTATTCATGCATTCTGATTTCTTCCACCCCGAAAAACTCCTCGCCGCAGGACCGGCTGCGAAGATATATCGGGGAGTCGAGACCGCCACAGGGCGCAAGGTGCTGATCAAGGCGCTCCTGGCTGACCACGAGGCCACGCATCCGCTGGACCGGGAGAGGCTGCAATTGCTCGTCCATGCACTGCTGCAAGTGCGGCATCCGCAGATCGCGGGGCTGATCACGCTGCTGCCCACGGAGGAGGAGTTTGCCTTGGTGTATGAATTCATGCCAGGCATCAGCGGGCGCGCCTTTGCCCAGGAGAGGAAGCTTTCCACCACGGATGTGCGGGCACTCGCCATGCAGCTACTCAATGCGATGCTCGTGGGCGAACACCTCCGCCAGCCACATGGAGATCTAAAGCCGAGCAATCTCATCATCGCCGATCATCCAAGTGGCGGGCTCTTCCTCCAGGTGCAGGACTGGGGACTCACCCTGGCGCGTGGAGAGCCGGCACCGGAGACGCTGTGGTTCTCCGCTCCGGAGCGGCTGCACGGCGGGCCTGCCACCTCCCAGAGCGAGCTTTTCACTGCCGGGGCCAGCCTTTTCTACCTGGCCACCGGGGCCACGGCGGCGCAGGGCTCGACGGTGGAGGAGGTGCTGGCGGACCTGGGGGCCTTTGACCTCCGCCATGCGCTGACGCACATGCGCCCGGACCTGGAGACCTCGCTGGTGGACTGGCTGGCCTGGCTGCTGCAGCCCGATCCCGCGCGGCGTCCGCAGACGGTGGCCCATGCGCTGGATGTGCTGATGCATTCGATGCAGTCGGGGTTCATCTACCAGCCGCAATCGGCTCCCGAGATGGCCCCCGGCGCGGCGACTGGACCGCTGGTGACGGGCCCCCCGACTGGCAAGATCCCGCGAGCCGCCGCGCCACGCCCGCCGCAGACGGGAATCATGACAAAGCCCGGCTCTCCTGCCACGGGCACACTTTCCAAGCAGAACCCGCCCACCAGCATGATGCCGCGCCCGCAGGTGAAGAGTGGTGAGGCTGCGAGTGCAGTGAAGGCGGCTCCCACGCAGGCCAAAAAGGGCGTGAGTATGAAGGTGGTGCTGGCGGTGCTGCTGAACCTGGGGGTGCTGGCGCTGGTGGGCTGGTTCTTCAGGGATTCGTTCAAGGATGGCCGCTGGAAGCAGTGGTTCGCCAGCCAGGAGGCACCTGCGGCGGCGGCCTCTGCCACGACTGCGGCGGAAGGCACCGGGGTCACTGGGCGTCAGGTGTGGATCTCGCTGAAGGGCAAGGTGGTGCTCAATCTGGCCGAGGTGCAGGTCTTTAGCGCGGCGGCGAATATCGCCTTTCAGGGGGAGGCCTCCCAAAGCAGTGAGGAATACGGCGGCAAGGCCGAGCGGGCCATCGATGGCAACACGGACGGTGTCTTTGACAATAACAGTGTGAGCCACACGAATGGGGGAACTGAGAACCCGGTCTGGAAGCTCAAGTTTCCACGGGATGTCACGCTGAACACCATCGTCGTCTGGAACCGGACGGATGAGAAGTGGCAGGACCGGCTGAAGGACTTCACGGTCTCCGTCCGCGATGAAAAGGACAAGGTGCTGTGGGAGAAGACCGTGACCGAAGTGCCTGCGCCACGGGTGAAGCTGGTGGTCGGGGAGTGAGCCCTAGTGGAGCACCCTGGCGAGCCACTCGCGCAGCCGCTGCCGTTCAGGCATGTCACGCAGCACCCAGGCGGCGCTGTGATTCGGGAAGGGCATGGGAACAAAGGTCCAGTCGCCAGTGAGGCCGGTGTTTTGCAACCACTTCTCGGTGGCGGCAGTGGTGACTTCCTGACTGATCCACTGCGGGCGATTGCCGAGGCGCTTCAGGCGCTCTAGGACAGCGGCTTCACCACCATCACCGGGCCAGCGGCGGGAGCCGTCGTAGTGACTGTGGCAGATGAAGCCGCACCAGAGCTTTGCTATCTCGTCATCATGCAGGCCGATGAAGTTGCACGCGATGCTGCCGCGTGAGAATCCGGTGATGAACACGCGCTGCGCATCGCCACCGAAGCGGGCGCAGAGGTCGGGCACGGTTTCGAGGCAGTAGCGCTTCGTCTGCTCCACATCACCCCACCACTTGGGGGCGTTTTGCGTGAGTCCGTTCTGCTCTTCGATGAAGGGAAGACTGGCCCAAATGATGCCTTTGCCACCGCCGATGCCATAACCAAGGATGCAGCCCTCAACACTGCCATCGCAGGTATCGCCACGTGCATCGGAGTAGGGGCCGTTGCCGGGGTATTCGATGATGAGGGGGTAGGACTTCCCTGGCTGCCAGTCGTTGGGGAGGTGCAGCAGGTGATGCACCTTCGTTTTTTCCCAGCCGGGGGAGGTTTGCTGGACTCGCTTCCCCGGCGCGGGCTGGCCCTGCGTCACGGCTGGCACGATGAGGTCTGGCGGGATGGCTTTCCAATCCGGCGTTTGGGCCGTCAACGAGGTGACGGCGAACAACAGACTGCTGATGAAAGCCCGTGGTGTCATATCGCTGGCGTCTCTGGCTTTGGTTTGAGGAAGCCCAACTCGGTGAGTTCGAGCTGCCACTGAGCCAGGAAGGCCTGCATCCGCGCGGAGGTGAAGGCACCGGGCAGGGCACGCCCGAGATTACCTTCGGCGTGGCCGAGTTGATTGCCTTCCTCGCCTTTCGGCATCTCGGGATCAGGGACGCTGATGGTGAGTAGCTCGCCCGTGCTGCTCTCGAAGACACCGCGAAGCGCGTCCGGCGGCGCGGCAGCACTCACGTCATCCCAGCACATGACGAGTCGCACGGCAGGGGCTCGCTCCTTGAGCTGCGCCAGATCCTGCGCGCTGCCGATGACGATCACCGTGGGTTCGGTGGCCGTGGAGAGCACGGTGAGATCCGTGGTCAGAGTGATCAGAGGCTTGAACTGGGTGTAGGCCTGCAAGGTCTGGTGCAGTGGGCTGCCCGTCGGTGCGAGGCAGAGCAATGTCTCACCCGGTTGCGCCCATTCGGCCTCCATCAGTCGCAGTGCATTCGCGGTGGATTGGGTGGGGAGATTTGGCAGCTTGCGACTCTCGGTGCGCGCGGCAAACGCGTTCGCGCTCATGTCGAGCCACTGGCCATGCACAGCCTCCGTGGTGCCGTCGAGTGCTGGCATAGCCTTGCCAAAATGAACGCGCACAGGATAGCGCACCAGCTTCGGCCAGCGCTTGAAGCACTTCCCGCCTTCATGCGAAACGACGGAGCCGTAGAGTCCCTCTAGATACACGGGCTGCACATGCGCACCGCCCTGACGTGCCATGAGCTCGAAGCCTTTGCGCAGGTCATTGAACATGCCGTGACGCGTGATCTGACCTTCTGGGAAGAGGCACACGACTTGCCCCTCTTTCAAAGCGGCGGCGACATTGCGGATGGCGTCCTTTGCCCGTGTGGCAGAGATGGGCACGGTGCCCACGGCTTTGAGGAACCAGGTGACGAACTTGATATTATAAAGCTCGTCCCACATGACGAAGCGCACCTTGCGCCCACAGGCGGCACCGAGCACGAAGGCATCGACATAGCTGACGTGGTTCGAGAGCATGAGAACGCCGCCGGTCTCCGGCACGTTCTGAGCGTTCACCGGCCTGACTTTGTAGGCGAGGCGCACGATGGTGAGCAGGATGAAGCGCACGAGATCATGCGTGAGCAGTCGCGACATGTACACCGCCGCCACGAAGGCCAGCGGCGCGAGCGCCACGAGCTGCCAGCGCGCGGGGATGTGCGCCATGAGCATGAGCTTCACGACCACGATGTTTGCCACGATGGAAGCGAGACAGTCCATCAGGTTCATCGCGGAGAGCACGCGGGCGAGTTCATCCGGATGGCTGCGCTGCTGAACGAAGGCGTAAAGCGGTGTCATGAAGGCACCGCCTGCCAGTCCGATGCCGACCATGCCAAAATAGACCAGTGGCCCTGTTTGCGGAGCCAGCCCAGCCAAGAGTGTGGCCACACCGAGGCCGATGCCAGCGATGGGCACGAGACCCATCTCGGTGCGCCGCTTTGAAGCCAGCGCAGCCAGCGCGCTGCCCACGATGATGCCGATGCCGAGCATCGCGGCCATGGTGGAAAGTGTGGTCGCCGCTGCTGCGGAGTCGCCCGGATGACGCTCACGGCTCAGCGTGACGAGGATGGTGCCAACCGCGTTCGACATGAACCAGAAGTAACTCACGCCGATGGCCGCCAGCTTGATGGGCCGGTTTCCAAAGACGAGCTTCAAGTGCGTGAAATGCTCCGTCCACACACCGCGATGGAAGTTCGTCGTCGAGTGCTCCGGCGTGCGCATGACCGCCAGAGCGCCGGGGATTTGCAGCAGCGCCAGTGCACTCACCACCAGCATCGGAATCCAGGCCGAAGCCCACGGATCATTCAGCTCATGCAGCCGTGCGCCGAACCATGCGCCGCCCGCCCACATGCCGCTGAGGATGCCGATGAACATCGTCATTTGCAGCATCCCATTTGCCGGGCCGAGCCGCTTGCCACCCACCAGTTCCTTGATGATGCCCATCTTCGCCGGGCTGAAAAACGTGGCCTGAGTAGCGAGCAGGAAGAACGCCACGAGACTCAGCGCGAGGGTCATTTGCGCCTCATGCAGCATCATCGCCGCGATGAAGGCACCAAACACGATCACCTGCGCCACCTGCATCCACACCATCACCGTCCGCTTCGAATAGCGATCACTCAGCCAGCCTGCCACCGGCGCAAAGAACACATACGGCACGCAAAAGATTGCCCCCAGATACACCTGCATCGAGTCCCCCAGCTCCGTCCCCGCTGCCACCGCACCAGCAAAGGCGATGAGCAGCATCTTCACGAAGTTGTCGTTGAAGGCATTCAGCGCCTGCACCGCAAGCACGAGCCCGAGTGACCTGCGGTTTTGGGCCGGCAGGACGGTGAGTTGATTGAGGTCGGCAGAGTCAGCGGTAGCAGCGTCGGGCATGGCCGCCTATCAGGCACAGCCCGCACGAAGTTTCCAGATGAGAATCACGCGCGGCGTAGCATAGCCTTTCTAGGCTGTGTTTTCAGTGCTCACGGTCCTGTTTATAACTGAAGTGCAGGCTAAAAGGCCTATGCTGCCACCTACTTATGTCGTCCAGCGACCTCCACGAAAAGCTCCGCAAGATCGAGCGCCTCCACGCTCAGGCGACCAGTCCTGGCGAGAAAACCGCTGCCGCCGAGGCAATGGCTCGGCTCCAGGAACGGCTCGGCATCTCGCCCAAGCAGAAGGCCGAGCGCGTCATCGAGTATCGCTTCGTCCTTGCCGACGAGTGGTCGAAGCGACTCCTCATCGCCCTGCTCCAGCACCACGGCTTGAAGCCCTATCGCCGCCACGGCCTGCGCCGAAACACCCTCCTCGTCCACACGACGAAGCGCTTCGTGGACGAGACCCTCTGGCCCCAGTTCATCACCCAGAGCGAGCAGCTTAAAGGCTGCCTCGATGCCGTCACCGACCGCGTGATTTCCGATGCCTTCCCTCAACGGAAGCAATGAAAGAGCCTCGAAGTCCGGCAAAGGAATTCGCCGCCGCCGCGCTTCTCGATCACCGCCATGAAAAAGACCCTTCCTCTCGCCTGCCTAGCTCTGATGCTCACCTCTGCCGCCGCACGTGAATGGACCAACATCGCTGGGAAAAAGATCCAGGCCGACCTCGTCGAGGTCAAAGGCACACCTGGTGCCGAGATCGTTGTGCTCCAGATGACTGGCGGCCAGAAATACAACCTCACGCTGAACCAGTTCAGCGCCATCGACCAAGCCTTCAACAAAGAGCAATCTGCGGCGAAGCCTGCCGCCACGACTGAAGTGAAGCCGCCGTCGAAGTTTAAAGACATGCTCGATGGCAAACTCGTGGCCCTCACCGGCAAGCGCGTGGGCAAGTATGAGATGGCCGAAGAACCCGAGCATTACGCCTTTTACTTCTCCGCCCACTCGTGCCCGCCCTGCCGTGCCTTTACGCCGAAGCTGGTGAGCTATTACAATGAGCAGCCAGGGAAAAAGAAGCAGTTCGAGATCATCTTTGTTTCCAATGATAGCGATGAAAAGATGATGGAGGAGTACATCAAAGGAGACTCCATGCCCTGGCCCGCCATCGCCTATCGCAGTGTAGAGCGCATGAAAGAGATCCAAAAATACGCAGGCACCGGCATCCCCTGCCTCGTGCTCGTGGATCGTGAAGGCAAGGTGCTCTCCCACAGCTATGAAGGCCAGACCTACGTCGGCCCCACCAAGGTGATGAACGACATCCCACGCCTGACCGCAGGGAAGTGAGGCAACTAGAGTTTTTCTCACCAGCCTCTTGGAAAAACCTCGTCATGGCGGCGCGGACTGCTAGCGTCCGCGCTCGAATGAAAATCGGCAAAACCTTCATGGGAGCGGCACTCGCGGGGTGCTTCGGCGGCGCGTTCACGGTGGATGCGGCGGACAGCACGCGCGTCGTTTTAAAAAGCGGCACGGAGATGCAGGGGCAGATCCTGCGGGAACGCGATGACTCGGTCATGCTGGACCTTGGCTTCACGGTGCTCAGCGTACCGCGCGCAGAGATCGCGACGCTGGAGAAGATGACCAAGTCAGCCACGACGACGGCGAGCGCGACGCGCAGTGAGGACATTTATTTTGTGGAGCCGAACCGTGAAGCTCTCGCCGTGGAAAAGAACGTGGAGCGTGTGGCAGAGGCGGTGGTGCAGGTGCAGACGTCCTCGGGACTAGGGTCCGGCTTCATCATCAATAAGCTCGGCTACGTCGTCACGAATCAGCATGTCATCGCCGGC
>JBIKIA010000620.1:0-3135 GCA_044361885.1 Prosthecobacter sp.
TCTTCCGGTGCATAGGCAAAAGGCAGGTAGGACAAGCTTTGCACCCCATGCGCTCGCAGGTCCGCCTCATTGGCATGTCTCGGCGTGAAGACATGCCGGTAGCGCGGCAGTGCCCGCATGAACCACGGGGCGCGATGCGCGGGATTCCAAGGGTCATCCGTCAGGAAGTTCGCCACCGGGATGCCCATCGATGCAATCTGCTTCAAGGCCGCCTCACTCAACGGGGCGATGCCTGTGACGAGCACCCAGTCAGGCCTGAACACCCGGCAGCGCTCGACCACCGCTGCACTAAAAGCGCCCAGCCGAGCAGGGCGATGCCCCAGCAGATGCCAGCAGGTGCGCCGCACCCAAACAGGGGCCGCAAAGGCCTCGGCGAGGTCCATGAGCACCACCTCCCAGGAGAGGCTTTTCGCTGCTTTCAGGAAATGCAGCCCGACATGAGTCGGCTGTGGATTCCCAATGATGAGGAGGCGCGGCATCAGGGTCTCGATTTCTTCGTCACCAGCTCCCATGCCTGATTCAGGCCCTCAGCCGCATTGGTGATGGTGTAGTGCCCGACTTTCTCGCGGCAGCGCTGCCGCACAGCGCTGTGGTCTTCCAGACTCCAGAGGGCGCAGCGCACCAAGGCGGCAGCGAGTGCACGAACATCTCCTGCCCGACACACCTCACCCGTCTCACCAGAGATCACCAGATCAGGCGCACAACCCACCGCATCACTGACCACCGCAGGCATGCCGTGATGGAGGGCATCATTCACCACGAGACCCCAAGTCTCCAGCTCAAGGCTGGGCAGCACCAAAACATCCGCCGCGTGGTACCAGGAACTGAGCCCAGACTGATTCACGAAGCCCGTGAAGTGGCAGCACACAACGGGAGCCTGCGCGCAGACCGCCTCCAGCGCCTCACGCCGCTCTCCCGCGCCGACGAATACCAGATGCAACCGCCCACGCAAAGCCTCGGGCAAGGCCCGGATTGCCGCTGGTAGGAGATCCACCCCTTTGCGCAGCGAGAGCTTCCCCGAAAACATCAGCACCCACGCATCATCGGGGATCCCTGCACTCCTCCGCGTCTCCGCGCGCAGAGTGGCACGCACCTCTTCCCCCGTCTGAAAAGCACTCGCATCCACGCAGTAGGGTGAGCGGATGAGGCGGTCCGCAGACACACCGAGCCGCTGGTAATGCCTGAGCGAGTTCTCACCCAGGTAGAGGCATGCTGCGCAGCGCCGGTAGAGGCGGCGCAGCATCACATCCCGCAGCAGCGCACGCCACCACACACGCTTCGAGTGCGGCGCATCACTCGTCTCACCACGGAAGATCAGTGGCACCTTGTTTTTCATCGCCCAGCGCAGCGCGGCACGATCCAGCGGATGATGATATCCCAGCGCGAGAAACGCCGTGGGTTGCATGGCATCCAACGTCGTCTCCAGTCCAGAAGCAGTGACACTTTCATAGTCAGCCGCCGCAGGCTGGAGCACCTGAGAGGGATAGCCCGCCAGCAGGTCCGCCTCCCACTGGAAGGATGCACCGAACTCCCGGTCCCGATACCCGCGCACGCTGAAGTCACCGCCGTAAATGACGTGCAATGGCACCCCACCAACTTCGTGGGCATGACGCCACACCGGCGCGTGATACTGCACCGGATGCGTTTCGACGATGGCGAGTGAATGCTTCACTGCGGGATGGCGTGGAGGGTGCCCCAGACGCCCTCGGGGTCAGGCCAAGGGCTGTCGAGATGCGTGATTGGAGAGCCATCGACACGCTGGATTCGATAATTCCACCCTATCAGAAGGCGAGCCACCTCCATGTCCTGCTCGGGATTGTGGAGTTCCACGACGAGATGAGGGCGAAACCTGGCAATAGTCTTCTCTGCCCCTTTGAGCAGACGGCCTTCTGCACCTTCGACATCCACTTTAATAAGTCGCAATGAAGCCACGCCATTCCCCTCCATCAATTCATCCAGAGTCAGGCAGGGCACGATAATTTGAGTGCCAGCACTTTGGTCATGCGTTCCGCTGACATGGCTCGTCTTCGAGTTTTCCCCGAGCACAAAAGGGATCTCCCCCGCCCTGTCGAGCAGGCCACAGGCATGTATGCTAACTTGACGAAGTTGATTCCGATCCACATGCCAGCGCAGCTCCTCCACGACCTGCGGATGTGGCTCAAAGGCGTGAACCCTGCCCGTGGCACCCGTGAGCTTCGCGAGATAGAGAGTGTGGACACCCCAGTTTGCCCCGGCATCCACCACCGTGTCTCCAGGCCTCACGACGGCGGCATAGATACGCTGGTTATCCTGTTCGTTGCCGGAATAAAGTGCCGCCAGCCCCGTGTTGTCACTGCACTTGAACCACATGCCCTTCATCGGGCCGGTGAGGATGCGGTGGGCCGTCCCTGGACGATACCAGGTGGTCGAGAGTATTTTTTTGATAAGACCAAAGATCATGAGCTTGAGGTAGAGTCCGGTTGTTGCTGGATCAGTGCCAGCACAGGTGCGAATTGCTTTTCATAGTTCCACTCATCCCTGACGAGTCGATGTCCGCGCAGGCCCATTTCAGCCACCTCTTCGCGGTGATCGGCCATCCAGCGGAAGACATCGGCAAGACGTGCCGCGTCATTGATCGGGCAGGTCTTCGCGCAGCCCGTTTCGACGTACATCCGCTCCCACTCAGGGTCTGGTGGCACGATGAGGGCGATGCCCTGACTGAGATAATCAAAGGGCTTGTTCGAAGCACCCGCCATGTGCTGCATGTTAATGTCACCCTCATGAATGCGCAGCATGCAGAGGCCCACATGACACTCGGAGCCCAGACGCATGAGGTCTGCACGCTGAGGGATGGCACCCAGATACTCAAAGCGGTCCGCCACGCCGAGTTCCTGGGCTCTGGCGGCCAGCTTCTTCGCATAGTCGAGATGTCCGGCAGGCAGGTATCCCATCAGCCGCACTTGCACATCACGGCCACTGGCGGCGATGGCCTCCAGCACATAGGTGCCAAAGCGGTCGGGGACGATGGAGCCGTGGTAGAGTACCTTGAGGGGGCCGCCCATGCTTCGTGAGGGCATCACGGCGGGCACTTCATCCTCACCGGGGCAGTTCCAGACACAGAAGCTCTGTCCACACGTGTCCGTAGCCTGAGTGAAA
>JBIKIA010000029.1:0-18680 GCA_044361885.1 Prosthecobacter sp.
GCTGAAGGAAGCCGCCGATCTCAATCTCACGCTCAACCAAGTCATCGCCCACCTCAAAAGCCTATGATCACTATCGAAAATCTCCACAAAAGCTTCCGTAAAACCGATGCCGTCGCCGGATTGAGTCTGCATGTGCCCGCAGGGCAAGTAACCGCCTTTTTGGGGCCAAACGGGGCAGGGAAGAGTACGACCATCAAATGCCTGCTCAATCTGCACCGACCCGATAGCGGTAGCGCGACCATCTTGGGCGTTGATTCGCGCAAGCTCGGGCCGAAGGAGTTTACCCAGATCGGCTACGTCTCGGAAAACATGGAGCTGCCGCTGTGGATGACGGTGAAGCAGTTCCTCGACTACTGCCGCCCGCTCTATCCGAACTGGGACAAGGCCTTCGAGGCCCAATTGCTCAAGCAGTTCGACCTTCCGCTCACCACGAAGCTCAAAGACCTCTCCCGCGGCATGAGGATGAAAGCCGCCCTGCTCAGCAGCCTCGCGTATCGGCCTAAGCTCGTCGTGCTGGATGAGCCCTTCAGCGGACTCGATCCGCTGGTGCGCGATGAATTCATCCGCGGCCTCCTCGAACTCACCGAGCAGGAAGGCTGGACCGTTTTTGTGTCCTCGCACGACATCGAAGAAGTCCAGCGCCTCGCCGACCGCATCGCGATCATCAATCGTGGCCAGCTCGCGCTCGATGAAACGAGCGACAGCCTGCAAAGCCGCTTCCGTGCTGTGGAAATCGTGCTGCCCGATCAAGCGCGAGCGCCGGTGAACCTACCCACCGACTGGCTGCACGCCGAACAGGCTGGCCGCACACTGCGCTTCACTGCCAGCCGTTTTCAAAATGACGCACAGCTCGCCACCGCACTTCGTGAGGCACTGCCAGCCGCCTCCGCGCCTGAAATCCGCCCCATGAGCCTGCGTGAGATCTTCGTTGCCCTCGCCCGCGCCTACCGTCTCGAAGGGAAATGAACCATGAACCTCGTCCGGCATCATTTTCGCAAAGAGTTTCTCTACCTGCGGCTGCGCTGGTTCGCTTTTCTGGCGCTACTGGGCTTTGAGCTGGCCATCAATCTGGAGTGGCTGCTGCCGCTGCGCGCGGGTGTGGCGTCGCCAGGCTGGCTGGCGTATCTGCCGGTGGTGATTCTGCTCAGCGGCCTTTCGCTGCTGCTGTCCTGTCCTGAGGACCGGCCGGGCACAGACCGCAGCTTCATCAGCACACGGCCGCTGCCCGCGCAGGCGTATTGGACGGCACGCGTGCTGATCTGGCTGCTGCTCATCGTTCTGCCCGTCGTGCTGCAAAACGGACTGTATCTGGCCATCTCCGACCGGCCGCTTGCCGATGTGCTGCGCGGCATGGGGGAGCGTCTTTGCTTTGCGGCAGGTTTCACCGCGTGGCTGCTGCCCATGCTGGGCTTGTGGCAGCGGAGGGAGGTGTGGAAGCTGCTGCTGACCCTCGCGCTCACACTGTTCGTCGCGTCGAAGTTACTCGATGTCGCGACGGCGGATTCGGGCACGATCAGTTTTTACCAGACCTGGCCTATGCTCGCGCTGGGGTGGGGCGTGTTTGCCTTATTGAGCAGCGCGCTGGTCTGGCGGCACCTGACTCATGGCTATTCTTTTCGGCGACGCCTTGCGCTGACCTCGCTCGCGGGCCTGCTGGGCTTGTTGGCGGCCCGATTCGGATCGTGGGGCGATTCGCCGCCGGTTTCGCAAGATGCGGCACTCGTTCAAAAACTCGCTCCAAATCTCCAACCGGCCTTCGATCTCGCCGAAGCCCGATTTGAAGGCGCTGAGCAAAGTTTTGGCCCGTTGCTTCGCGGTAAGTTGCAGGCAATCACGGGCATGAAGGACGTGCATGTGGTGCTTCGACCTATCAGCAGTGTTTTCACTCAGGCAGGTTCATCCCGCCATGTTGAGAGTGCAGAGAACCATCCGTATCGTCCTTCGGCCTACTTCACCCCGCAGTGGGAGGTCTATCGCGGGAATCAGGTGCTGAGTGGCTTCTTCCCCAAAAGCACGCTGTTCATGCCCAATGATGAGTACATGCCCAAGTGGACGCTGAACGACCAGCCGCTCACTCCACTGGCCGCTTTTTCCGAACCACATCCGCAGTTCGATGAGTTGCTCGGGATCGAGACCGATTTCATGGTGGACTGGTTCCAGCGGGATCTGGCGCTGGAGATGCCCGTCGTTGCAAATGCCAGTGCGGAGTGTGATGAAGTGCGCTGGAAAATCCTGCGCGTCAGTCCTGCAGAGGGACCCAAGCCTGGGGCGCTCACACTTTTCCTGCATCAGGAATCGCTGGCGCATTGGGATGCGGAAAACGGGCAGGCCATCCTGTTGCATCTGCCAGCGCAGCGCCTGGTCCGCCTGGAACCCACGAAGCAGACGATCGTGAGCCAGCGTGGCGATCACACGGGCTGGCGTCATTCGCTGCTGGAGGTGACGTGGAGTAACATCCTCAACCATGCCGATGGCGAGCCGACCGGTGTCGATCTCGCCGCCGCGCGGCTCATCCTGCTGCGCAGTCGTTTTCTCGGCCAGAGTCGCACGAGCTGGAAATCGCCTGAAATCCGGCTGGCGGACATTCCTTCCAATTGGGGCAACGAGCTCCGTTGGGACGAGTCCGAAGTTCTTTACCGCGGACGTGAGACGAAAGCCTTCCAAGAGCGCGTGGCGACTCTGAATCCGCCCTCCGCTGAAAGCAGCGAGAAGGAAGCCAGACGCTATGTCTATGATCTCTTCTCTGCGGCATCAGGCACACGAGCGGTGTATTCCAATGGGTCTCATTTGCAGATCACGCAGGCGTTTGAGCCACTGGGACGGCATCATCTGCCGCTGATGCTAGAGCTGCGCTCACATGAATGGCCCGGCTGGTCCAACAAACCGCCAAACAACCTGCTCGAAGGCTTTGTGAACGAGGATCAGCGTGAGGCGCTGGTCGAACGCGCTCCGAGTCACGCCATGCTGGCCGATCTCGTCGTGCGCAAAGGCTGGGCGGAGGTGGCGAAACGGCACAAGCCCCGCCTCCTAGCGTCCCCCGTGCTGCCGCCGGGAGCGAAGGCGCTGCTGCTGGCCTGGAAAGACGATCCCGAAGTGGCTGCGAGACTCATGCAGGAAGCCCGGCATGACTTTCACGGCGAAATCATCCACGCACTGGACAAAAAACCGGAAACACGGCCGCAGATCGAGACCGTGGTGAAGGAGGAGTTCGAGGACACCGTCCTGCTGATGCAATCCATGCAGTCAAACCGCAGTGTGGAGTGCGCGGCGGAGTTTGGCTCGGTGGAGGCCTTCGAGCTTTGCCTGCGATGGCTGGGACTCGATGGCGATGCGGGCCGCGAGGTGTCGGGTCCCCCCTATCCATCCCTACTGAAAGCCGACGGCAGTCGCTTCTGGGACAAACGCATGCCCGAGCACGAGCGGCGGCCCTTTTTCCGCCGCCTGAAGGTGAGCGATTTTGTGTATGTGCCTGAAAAACGAGCCTGGAGGTTTCTGAAGCCATGACTGCCGCACCTTTCTTCGCTCGTGTTATCCATCAATGCCGTGTCGAGTGGCGGCACCAGCGGTTCATGGTGCTGCTGTGGCTACTCGTGCTTGTCCTGCGCCAGTGGCACCGTGTCCTGGAGGCGAAGAACACGTTTTCGCCGTTCGCCTATGTGAATCTGGAGCTTTGGCTGGCGGTCACGCCCATGCTGATAGGTGCTGCTGTCGTATGGCGCTCCGTCAGCGCGGACTCACCCTCAAACACCGATACCTTCAGCCTCACGCGGCCTGTGGGACAGGCGGCGTTGTGGTGCGGGAAGCTTCTTTTCATTTTCACCGCCGTGCTGCTACCGCTGTTGCTTGTGCTGAGCCACGGCTGGCGCGGTTTTGACCTCGGCGCGGTTCAATGGGCGGCCATGAGCGGCGCGGTGCTGCTCGCGGTTGGTCTGCTCTGCGCCCTGGCGGGCGGAGTGACCGCGCTGGCTTCGTCCTCGCGTCAGGTAATCGCCCTGGCGGTGCTCTCGCTCGTCGGTGCGGGCGTGTGGCTGGCCATGCAGCAGACCTGGACCGAACCGGAGCCAATCACGCCAGCAACACAGCGTGTTCAGCTTTGCGGCAGCTTCGTCGCGGCGCTTTTGGCTTTAGCAGGCCTCACAGCGGCCTGGTGGTGCGCCACGGTGCCGAGGCGGCGACTCCGCGCGGCGGGCCTGTTGCTCGGAACGCTGCTTGTTTCAGCCTGGATCGACCACACTTGGCGCACGGAGTGGACCACGCGTCCCGAGAATCAATACGCCAACGCCTCCAAACTCGCTTTGAAGTTCGGAAAGGCCGATCCGGCGGACAAAACGCCCGGACGCGGCCTCTGGCCCACGTTGCGCATCACCGGCCTCGGCAAAGATGAGGTCGTCAGCATCCTCGAATTCGCGCCTGTTCGTGAAAACGAGCCCTGGCCGCCCGAAGGCAGCCACACGGACACCCCGAGCACCGAACGCGGCTACGGCTCATGGCTGCACCACGACCACACGCGGGCGCTTTTCAAGCACTACCCCGCCACCACGCTCTGGCGGGACCACATCCGCAACGATGCGGTGTACAACGGTCGCAAGACGCTTGATGCGCTGCTGCAAAGCATGCGCCTGAAACGCGAGGATGCCATCCAGCGTCCCTGGCGGCTGCGGCTCGTCGTGCATGAGATGAAACGCCTTACCACCATGCCTTACCGGCAGATGTGGACACAAGAAAACACATTCCTCATCCGTCCCGGCATGAGATTAGAACTGAATGCCTTCGCCTGGCTGCGCGATGCATGGGAGATGCACGGCCGCGTTCATCGCCTCGCCTCCTCCGTGCTACCCATTGATGCCTTCCGCAATGCCACCGCGCGGAAGCATGAACTGGACGACGATTTCTTCCTTGTGCTCGAAGACAAGGAACTGCGCGAGAACGAGGCCCACACTCTCGGCCTCGTCAGCCGCGAGCCACGGTATGTCATCTGGCAGGATCACAGCGGCCTCTGGCTCCATGAGGAGAACCAAGGCTTCGAAGTCCGCCTCTGGCACCCGCGTGAGCAACAGGTAATCCTCCAGCGCACCCACGATGAATGGATCGATCAACAAGATGCCAGTCTCTGGCGCGCTGAGGAGCGCGGCATCGTGGAACTGGAGATCACTCCCGAGCAGATGGCTCAGGTGATGCCGGAACCCAAACTTGAGCCCAAAAAGCCATGAGCTCGGTCCTCCATCATTTCCGAAAAGAGTTCCGCTGGCTGTGGCCGAGGTGGGTCGTGTTTCTCGCCGTGCTGGGCTTCGATTTGGCAATGAGCTTGGGCTGGGTGCTGCCGATGAAAGTGGACGCTACCTACGGTCTTTATGAGATGATGGCGGTGCTGCTTTGGATGGTGGCGCTGTGGGTGGGTATCAGCGGAGCACCAGAGGATTCGGCGGAGGGTGGGCGTGCGTTTTCGGCGACTCGGCCGCTCGCGCGGCGGCATTTTTGGATGGCTCGGTTGCTCGTCTGGCTGCTGCTCGTGGTGCTGCCGATGGCGCTGGAGTCGGGGCTGTATCTCGTGCTGCTGCGGCGGCCATGGGGCGATGTCGGGCTCGGCATGGCGGAGCAGTGCTTCGTGGGTGGAGCGGTCGCGCTGTGGGTGCTGCCGGCAGTGCTGCTGTTTCGGAACTGGCAGCGCTATGTGGCGCTGGTGGTGTTCTTTGCACTGTGGATCGGAGAGTATGGGCGAGAGATCCTCACGCAGGTCTTCAAGCTGATCGATTTCGAGCCTTCAAATGTATTCCCGCTCGTGGAGCCGATGCGCTATGTGCAGTCGGTGGGGCTCATCGGGCCGCTGATGGTGGCGCTACTGGTGTGGCATCAGCGGCAGGGGCTTTCTTTATTCATGCGGCTCTCACTGTTGGCGCTGCTGCTGCTCCTTTGCCAAGTTGTCGCCGTCTTGCCGATCATGGACATGTCCCAGCAATCGCTGACGGATGCGGGCTTGCTGAAACATCTCCAAGAGTCGCCAACCGAGGTTCAGGCGCGGGACATTCGGGCTGATCCTAGCACGGATGATCAGATGAACGCGCGCCTCTTGATGAGGGGAGAGCTGAAGTTTGAAAACCTGCCTCGCGGTGTGGTGCCATCGGTTTGGGATGATGGTTCCATCTTCCGCCAAAAGGGTCGTGAGCTGCCGACTTCTCCGGCCAGGTATTCGACATCGAAGACCCCGTCTTCCGCCAGCCACATCTTGTTTGCACGTGCTCTGGGTGGCGACCTGCCCGCGCCATGGCCTGCGGATGCGCTGACGATGGATTCCGGCAACACTTACAATTGGATGTATCTGCCCTACCTGCCTGAAATGGAGGATCGAGAGACGCCTGTGGAGGTGGACATGCGCTGGGGTGTGCACTGGATTCAGATGCGCGAGCTGGGGAATGCGCCGCTGAAGGTGGGAGCGCGCATCACGTCGCCAGAGGCTGAGCTGGAGGTGGTGGACATCGAAGTCGGCAAGGATGGTCGAGGCTCGAAATCACCGACGTCGATCACGCTGACGGTGAGGGAAGGATTCCGCATGCTCGGCACCCCAAACATATTCTGGCCGCTGCATCCGATGCTGATGATCCATGCGCCGGGTAAGCGGCTCATTTGGCAGAAGGAGGTGAACGGATTCACTGACTGGCGTGGGATGCGGCATGGCTGGGTGCACACGCTGAAAAAGGTGTCGTTTGGCGATGTGCTGCGCCCCGGCACAGGCGTGACACCAGAGACGGTGAATCTCCAGCAGCTTGTGTGGCTGAAGCCTGACTACATCGGCAGCACGCGGCATGAGGCCAAGATTACGGACCTGCGCCTGAGTGAAAAGCTCGACGACCGCTCTGAATGGCCCTCGGTGGCTCCGACTCTGCGTCAGCGCGAAAACCCGCGTGAGGAGTTCCTGACTCACCTGCGGGGTCTGAAACGTCCTGCCGTGGATGCGCCACGCGAGGAGATGGCGAGATTTGTGGCGGCGGTGATGAGTGCCTCAAGCAGCTATCATGGGCGGCATGCATGGACTGAAAACCTGGAGCCAAAGTGGCCGGGCAATGATCGTGAGATGGGAGAGCTGATCGCGACCTACATCGTGAAGCATCCCGAGCTGCTCACGGGTGCGAGGATCGAGAAGGAGGGAGATGTCCTCGGAGCCATCCTGCTTCATGCGGGTATCCCAGGCTTTCAGCGCGGCGAGGGCGAAGAGTCGCCGTCCTACCTGCGTCTCTTGCCAGAACCGGGTCGGCCAGAGGTGACGCATCAGCTCATGCGCAAGCCGTGGTGGCAGGGGAACAGTGGCGAGATCATCCCGGTGGTGATCGCCATGCTGAAGTCGGGTTCGGATGAGCCTTTCCGTCCACTGGTGAACGAAGAGAAGATACCGATTGAAGAGCTTTGGAGACTGTTTCGCGGCACAGCAGACGGTTTCAACCTGCGGACGCTGGCGGCTGATCCGAAATATCGTGAGCAGGCACTGCGGGAGGTGAATCGTCAATATGCGGGACTGCCGCGTCGGGTGAATTTGGAGAGCAATGAGTCACAAGTCGTCGCCGCCGAAGCGGTGTCAGGTGATGCGGCGGCGCTGGGCTGGCTGCTACGCTGGTGGGGCACGCGCGAGGAGACGGGCGTTTCGGTCCGGCTCCGCCTCTGCGACTCCTATTACGCGGTGTTTGGCCGGCAGATCACGTTGCGCGAGGTGCCTGCGCTGATCCTCGAAAGCCGCCGCAGGTCGGCGAAGGACTACCGCTATGACGCGAAAAAGATGATTTGGGAACTGCTGCCATGACCTCTGTTTTGACTCATCCTTCATTCCTCCGCCGTGTGCGTCATCAGGTCGCGCACGAGTGGCGGCATCAGCGCGGGCTGGTGCTGCTGGAGTGGGTCTTCCTCATGCTGGCCTGCTTTGAGACACTGCGTGAAAAACCGCAGGAAGCGGCGCTGCCAGTGACGGTGCCTGCACTGCTCGCGCTGGTCATCGTGGCGAGATCCGTGCGTGCCGATGCGCCGGGAAATGCGGAGGTGGCATCTCACACGCGTCCGGCGGGCCGCTCGGTAGTGTGAGCGGGGAAGGCCATCTTTTTCACCCTGGCACTGCTGCTGCCATGGGTGGCGCATGGGCTGCCGCAGTTCGCTGGTTACGGCTTTGGATTCCAGGAATGGCTGGGCTTGCTCGTGGAAGGTTTTTTGCCTGCGGCTCTGCTGGGCGTGGTGGTGGCAGGACTGATCGGTCAGGCGAACTCGATGCGGCAAAACATCGTGCTGAGCTGTGTGGCGCTGATCATCATCTTGGGGCTGCAGTGGGTGATCGTGTCCTCCGAATGGAGCGGAGAAAAGCGCTGCGGTGCCATCGTGGCGGGTGGTCTGCTGCTCGCGGTGCTTTTGGTGTCGTGGTGGCAAAGTGTGCGACTCCGCCCTCGTGCCTCGTGGTTGTGGCTGATCGGCGGTCTGGCGCTGGCGGCACCGCTGTCGTATGTCTGGCCGTGGAACTGGCGTGCGCTGCCGGAGCAGAACTATACGGATACAAAACTCACCCTGCATATCGGCACGAAGCCCGCTGAGCCTGCACAGGAGCTCTGGCGCGGGCTGCATCTGGTTGGTCTGCCGCCGGATTATGTCGCGTCTGTCATCGCGCTAGCGCCTGTGCCGAAAGGAAAGGCTAAGTGGCCGCCGCAGGATGTGATTTCTTCCGACTACACCTCGGTGAACGAGACGACTCGTGAGGAGGAAAGTCTGTGGCGCTGGATGCGCGAGGATCATGTCGCGGCCATCGCGCCGCATTATCCGGCAAATTCGCTCTGGCATGGCAATCCAGCCGAAGATGTGCGCGGGCCGGAGATGCAGAAACTCGTGGCCTACACCGAGGCGGGCGATGCCGATGCGATGAAGCGCCCGTGGCGGCTGCGTCTGGCTGTGCAGAAAATGCAGCGGGTGTTTTCCAAACCGATGCTGGAAGTGGTCCGCGTGCCGCAGTCAATCACGCCGAGGCAGGGCTATCGGCTCGACTTTTGGCTGAAGCGTCTGGATAACCCGAACAATGGCGGCCAACTGGACATAGCCGCGATGCTGCGCCGCCGCTTCCCACTGCTCATGCCGGATGGCAGCCATGCCAGGCCGCGTCCGCTCGGCTACATGGCCGTGGAGAATTTCCTCCCCGTGCTCCACAGCCCTGCGCTCGGCGAGATCTGCGTCAGCCACGAGGGTGGGGAGCAATTCAGCTACCGCGACACCCTGCTTCTAGCGCGTCACGACCGCCCGGCGGGCTTTGATTTCGCCCATCCGGTGCCACACATGGACATCGCGGGCCTGACGCTGGAGCGGTGGGTGAAGGACAGCACGCTGGACCTTTGGTGGCCCGAGCAGCGCGGGGTGATCGACCTCGAAATCAGTGTGGATGAAATGCAGCGACTGGTGAAAAATCGCTGATTTGGCCTCTGCTGAAGATTTTTTGTCAGGAATCTAGGCTGTCTGCCAAAGTGACAGTGAAGCCCTGCCATGTCTGACCCAAGCCACGACCAATTTCTCCCCTACTTCCTGCCTGTGCAGGCGGATCTGAGGGCGTTCATTGGCGCGGCAGTGAGGGATGTGGTGACTCGGGAAGATGTGTTTCAGGAGGTGGCGATGATCCTTTGGAAGAAATTCGACCTCTATGATCCTGCGC
Organism: Prosthecobacter sp.; assembly: GCA_044361885.1. GTDB lineage: Bacteria > Verrucomicrobiota > Verrucomicrobiia > Verrucomicrobiales > Verrucomicrobiaceae > Prosthecobacter. Next base: position 9,662 of record JBIKIA010000029.1, read on the forward strand.
GGCCCTTCGGTGCCTGGGCACGGGGTATCGCCATTCGCAAGATCCTGGAGGACCGCCGCCTTCGTGGAAAGCTACCGGAGTCCTGCACGGCTGAAACCCTAGAGGCGCTCTCCGCAGGATTCGCTGCGGATGAGGCGGAGGCTCCTTGGGCGGACCGTGAGAAGGCGCTGCATCATTGCCTGGAGCAGCTCCCGGAGCGCAGCGGACGCTTCATCCGCGAGCGTTATCACCAGAATCATAGCATCGAGACGATGGCCGCTGACGCGGGACTCAGTCTGGATGCCCTTTATCAAACCCTAAGCCGACTCCGCCGCCAGCTCCGCGACTGCGTGCAGCGTCGGCTCGGCCTCACTCTGGACGAATCATGACTCTTCGTGCTGACAGTCCTGAATTTGCCGAGCTCGCCTCCCGCTGGATGGATGACACCGCCACGGAGGAGGAGGCGGAACTGCTCTGGCGCTGCATCACGGAGTCTCCGGAATGCGCGGCAGAGTTTGCCGCTATCTCCAGATTTGATGGCCTGCTTGCAGACACGGTGAAGGCTCGTGATGTGGAGATCGAGGCACGCAAGGTCGTGGCCGTCACACCACGCACGAAGACGATCGTGGTGCCGCGTCCGCAGCCGTCGGTTTCGATGCGCGGTTTTGCCATCGCAGCTGTGCTGGTGGTGATGGGGCTGATCACCGCGATGCTCTGGCCTTCAGCGTCTGTAGAAGAGCCGAAGGTGGTAGAAGTGATGCCGAAGGTTCCCGTGGCACCTGTGATGCCACCTGCCTTGCCGAAGTTTCAGCCCGCCCCCGCGCCGGCTCTCGATATGGCGGTCACGCAAGGTGCTGCACCGGTGGCAGAAGTGACTCTGACAGAGCGTCTGGATGACTTCTTCCTCAACGGCGTGGCGCTGGATCGTGTGCCCCTGAGCCAGGCCCTGGCGACCCTGCAGCAGCAGCTCGTGCAGGCGGACTATCTGAAGACTCTGCCGCTAAGCTCCCTGCGTGTAACGGTCCCCGCAGGTGCAGCAGCGCGGCGGGTGACTTTTCAAAGCGCCACGATCCCCTATCTCAAAGCCGTGCGCGCCGTGGCAGCTCTGGCCGGGTGCGATGTGCAGGTGGAGGCCACGAGCATCACGCTCATCCTTCAGCAGGGCATCTTCCCCCAGGTGACTGAGAAGCGTGCGCTCGGGGATCTGCTGGCAGGCCGCCTCACACCGGAGGGCACAGCGATGGCCGAAGATGAAGGACGTGTGGCTGCACTCTGGGAGGATGCCACACTGCTGGGCCTCGCCGTGATGGAGGATGGTTCCGCCAGCATCTCTCGCGGCCAATGGGAAGCGCTCCGACAGATGACGGACTCACGAGATGCCCTGGGAAGCATCCCGATGCCCACCTTTGCCCTCTATGTGGTGCCTGAAGAGTCCGCACCGCCTGAAGGTGTAATGACGCAGCAGGAGTTGCAGCAGTTCCAACTGAGTGCGGAGAAGGCAGGCTTCCAGCCGGTAGCCTCTTTAACTCCAGATCCTTCCCAACCAGAGCCTGGTGAACTGCTCGCAGCCACCGTCACTGGAGACAGCGTCAATGTCGGACCTCAACAAGTCAGCGAGCTTTCTGGAGTTCGATCGGTTACGACGACTCTGGCTACGGGCAGCAGCATGGACGCTGCGGGATTCTCCCTGCGGATGATGTCGCTCAGCAGCACTTCGGATCTCGCCATCCAGGCAAGCGTCCAGGCTTTCCAAGCCAACGGCATCCAAGCTGCCGTCATCGCCGTCCCTGTCCAGCCCACGACTCAACCGACCACGCCACCCGCCCCTTAGTCGGCAGGTAAATCAACAAGAGCCTTGCCTCTCTGAACTATTTTCCAGTAATCTCTCCAACCCAACCCCAGTCATGACCTCACGTCTCCTCACCTGCCTTGCCATTTTGACGATGGCATCCAGCCTGTCCCCTGACCTCGCCGCGCAGCCCGCCACCGCGACCTCCCCTGCTGTGACTTTGCGCCTCGCGTTGAAAAAGAAGATCGTCACCGTGGCCGTGGACCGTGGCATCCAGCAGGTGGTGCTGGAACAAAAGGCCGGCGAAGGCTGGAAGCCGCTCTCAGTGGCTTATCCCCCGACGACCACGATGAGTGTGCTGCCTGGGTCCACGAGGATCGTCACCTTCAAACTCGCGACGGACATCCCTGCCTCCAATCTGCGCGCGCAGGGCTACCGAAATGCCAAATTCCCCGCGCGCTTCCAGCGCGGGATGCGCACCTTTGATCGAAAGGATCTCACCAGCGGTCAGGGGCTTGTGCAATCATCCGTAAACTCAGGCAATTTGATGGCTTCAACAGCCGTCACAGACACCAAGGGAGGCACCACAGCCGCGAAGGTCGTTGAGTCTGATATTTGGCAGATCGTGGGAGATCAGGTCTATTTCTTTAACCAATACCGTGGCCTGCAGATCCTGGACCTAAGTGATCCCACGCAGCCCGTGCGCACTGGTAGCCTGCGCCTGCCTGCGAGCGGAGAGCAGATGTTCCTGCTCGATGAAGCGGGCACTCAGGTGGCGCTGCTCGGACGCTCTAATGACAAAGCCCGTCAGGGCGCGGCCACCATCTGGCTCATCCGCGTTACCGGTGGCGTGCCTGCCATCGTTGGCGAAGTGCCGCTGGAAGGAGCCATTACCGACAGCCGCCTCATCGGCACCACGCTGCACGTGCTGTGCAGTGTCTGGTCTCCTGGCGCGAACAATCAGAACTGGAGCAGTGAAGCTGTGCTCACCAGTATCGACCTCGCTGATCTCAGCGTAGCGACCAAGCTCGGCACACTTCGTTTTCCTGCTTACAGCGCCGTTCTCCAGGCCGCTGGCGGGCATTTGCTCATCGGCACGCAGAATTACCTCAGCAACTATGCGACCCAGCAGCGCGCTCTTCACCTTATCGATATCACGGCGGCACCTGCCCTCGTGAAGACCTTTACCCCGCGCGGCCAGATTCAGGATAAATTCAAAATCAGCATCGTCGGAGATGCCGTCGTCGCCGTCTCACTTGATTGGCGGAACTGGAATGACCGACAGACCTGGGTCGAAACCTTCCCCATCGCAGGCAGCACCATCACCCCGCTCGCTGCGCTGGAACTCGAAGGCGCGCGTGGAGAAAGCCTCTATGCTACCCGCTTTGACGGTGATCGCCTCTACGTGGTGACATTCCTCCAGATCGATCCCCTTTTCATTGTGGATCTCGCAGATCCCGCCGCGCCAGTTCTTTCCGGCGTGCTCGAAGTCCCCGGCTGGAGCACTTACCTCGAACCCCTCGGCGATCAACTCCTCGCCGTTGGAGTCGAAAGCGGCCGCGTCACCGTCTCCCTGTTTGATGTGGCCGATGTCACTGCTCCCACCTTGCTCTCACGCCTGGCGCTCGGACCCGAGGGCGGGCACAGTTGGAGCGAGGCAAACTACGATGAAAAGGCGGTCGAGTATCTGCCGGATCAGGGCGTGGTTATGGTGCCTTTCCAGACTTGGGACTGGAACTCAGGCGGCCAGCAGAAGGCCATCCAGGTCGTCAATGTTGGCGCAGACACACTGACCGCCGGTGCTACCATCGAGCACAACTTCAACCCACGGCGCGGCAGCTTCATCGCAGGTCACTTCGTCACCATCTCAGGCCAGGAACTCCTCGTCCACAGCACGGACCCAACGGCCAGTGGAGCCCCTGTGATTCAGCTTCCTCTGGCATGGCGCACCGATCGCGTCATCCCTGTCGGTGGCCATCTGGTGCAGATCGAAGATGGAAATTCAGGTCTCTGGAATGGCGGCATGATCTTCCGCTTGTCCCCAATCGCAACAACCAGCGGTAACGCAAAACTCCGGATTACTTCCGCCGCTGACCCAGATGCCCTGGAGCAGATCATTGATCTCGGGTCCGGTCAGATCGTCGGGCAGACACAGAAGGACGATCAGCTATTTCTCGCCCAGTGGATTCCAGCCGCAGACAAGCAACCACAAAGCCTCCGCACTTTAGCTCTCGACCTCGGCAGCACATCGCCCGTCATCACTGAATCTGGCCGTGTGGAGCACGACATCACGGGCTTGAACTCCTGGGAACTCAAGCTTGATAGCGTGAAACCACTCTGGGTCGGTGATCAAAAGCTCGTCTGGCACCTCCCGGTCAATCAGAATTATTACTGGTGGTGGGGCCCGATCTTTACGGTCCTGCCCGTCTTCAATATAGCTCCAACGAAAATCGCAGTGACCAATGCTGCAGTCGTGAGTCCACCTCCATCAGTAGCAGCTGCCAGCTCCCCGATTGTAGTCGTTCCACCAACAGTAAGTCTCGGCTCACCCGCCGCCGTTCTATGCCCAGTCTCACTCGACGCTGCTGGACTCATTGCAGACACCCCACAAGTCGTCCGCGTGAATGGCACGGTGCGCGGCACGAGCACGGCCTTCACTCAGAGTGGTTTTATCTTCCTGAGCTACGACACCGCTGTGCAGGAAGTGCTTCCCAAACCTCAAAAAAGTTTACTGGCAAGCACCAGCATTGCGATCCTCCCCTATTTCCCTTATCCCTACACGACGCGCTTAGCCTCTTGGCTCCAGGTGATCGACTGGCGCACAAACAGCCCAGTGTTGCGTGATCCGGTTTCCATCCCTGGCCAGCTTCTCAGTATCGCCCAAGCGGATGCACAGGGCGCGGTGATCCTCACCAACAGCGACCAGCAAATCAGCACCAACGGCCCAGCCACCCGCGTCATCCAGGCCAGCGGCTATGATGGCGTCAGTGCCTGGCAGCTCGACAGCTACATCACCGCCACCCCCTTTTACAGCGCGACCGCCACGGATGGCGTGCGCCTGTATCTGGCACGAGAGGCAGGCACCGTTGGCGTCGTCGGCATTGGTTACAATACAACTACCGGCCGACTCGCGCAGATCAATAGTTGGACCACCACCGAAACCCCGGCGCTGCTGAATGTGGCCGGCGGTCACCTCCTCGCCAGCAGCTACGGCAATCTCGAAGTCGCCTCCATCCATCTCAGCACGGGTGCGCTCACCGCCGTGGCCTCCTATGACACCCCCACCAATCTCTGGCTGCGTGTGGACCGCGCCGCATTCACCCCCACGCTTGATCTCTGGATTCCTGCCGCCGACTATGGCGTTGAGTTGCTCCAGCGTGCGGCGCTGGCACCTTGATGCTCTTAAACTAGGGCATAAAAAACCCCGCAGGTCACGGGCACTGCGGGGTTGATTATTCCAACTGGAAGGCCCTGAATTACAGGGAGCCCTTCAGGGAGGATGAGGCGACAAAGCGCACGGTCTTCGAGGCTTTGATCTTCATCGCAGCGCCAGTCTTCGGATTGCGTCCGGTGCGGGCAGCGCGCTTGGCGACCTTGAAGGTGCCGAAGCCGATGAGCTGCACATTGCCATCTTTCTTCACGCCTTTGGCGATTGCTTCGAGCACGGCTTCGAGAGCATCGGCAGTGGCGCGCTTGCTGGTGTCACCACCGAGGTTCTTCTGCACCAGTTCGAGGAGTTGAGCTTTGTTCATGTTGTTGTCCGATTGTTGGTTGCTAATGTGTTCGTGGAGTTTCCGCTAAATTGTCGCGGTTTCAGCGGCGATTTAGCGGCTTCGATCCTTTTCCGTCAAACACAAAAATCACCGCCAACCCAGCATCCACGCGGATTTATGAGCGCACCTTCTCTTAAAAAGTTCTTGATTCCCGCCATTCGCCCATTCGTTCCGAGGTCCGCTTTCATCGCTCCCGGAGCCGTCGTGCTCGGCGCGGTGGAGTTGGGGGAAGAGTCGAGTGTTTGGTTCGGTAGTGTGCTGCGCGGAGACATCAACCGCATCGTCGTCGGTGCACAATCCAACGTCCAAGACGGCTCCGTGCTTCATGTCAGCGACGATCACGCCTGCATTCTCGGAGATCGAGTCACCGTCGGTCATCGCGCCATCGTCCATGCCTGCACCGTGGGAGATGAGGTGCTCGTCGGCATGGGAGCCATCATCCTTGATGGAGCCGTCATCGGTGCCCGCAGCACCATCGCCGCAGGTGCCCTCGTGACGAAGAACATGCAGGTGCCCGAAGGCTCTCTCGTCATGGGATCACCCGCGAAAGTCGTGCGCGCTCTCAGCCCCGAAGAGCAGGCGGCAAACAAACAACTCGCCATGAAGTACGTCGAGGTCTCCCGCCGCTACCTCGCTGAAGATGTCGCCGCCTTGATCACACCTTCGTCAATTGCCGCCTGAGAGCCAACTGCACACCAGTGAGGATCAGCGCCATGATGAAAAGCATCACGAGGCCGTTGATCCACAGCGTGCTGAACTCCGTGCCAAAGTAGCGCTTGCTCGTGCCGAAGAAAACATTCGGACTCCGCTTCCTGCGGTAGTCCTCACGCTCCATCTCGGCTTTCGTCACGAGATCCAGCACCTTCCGGTTCACATACACCTCCTCGGCGCTCACGCCGTCCTGCTGCTCCAGTGCACGCTTCAGCAGTTTCGCATCGAGCTGACCGTGGATGGTGGCATTGCGCACTTCATTGAGCAGTCCCACCGCCTCATCGGCATTCCTGGCATAAAGCCCGGACACCACCGCCAGCGCCTGCTTCGCCGTGTCGAGGTCACGCTGCTGATCCTTGGTCATTTTGATGTCTGCTGGCAGATCCACGAGTTCCTGAATACGCGCCTCCAATTGATCCTGTGCAGCCGTGAGCGGATTCAATTTCGCCTGTGAGATAAGCATCGCCTCATAACTCCAGCGCAGCGGCATGAACTGACAGATGAAGGGCACCTTCAGCTTGCTCGGCTCATTCTCCTCCGTCATGCCGGCGCGTTCCATCCAGCGTGTCATCGAATAGACGAAGTCGAGATTCTTGTTCATCTCCTCATACTTGATCAGCGCCCCGCCGAGGATGATCTGCGGGATGAGCAGTAGCGGGATGGCATTGATGGCCGTGCGATTGTCCCCAACCACGGTCGAGATCAGCAGCCCCATGCAAGCGCCCGTGAGCGCCGTGATGAACATCCACCACAGGTGCACCCAGAACATGTCCCGGATCTCCAGCAGGCCGTTGCCGATGATCAGATAAATAAAGCACTGCACGAGCGCGAAGGCGCTCAGCGAGATCACCTTCCCGCACAGGTAGTAAAAGGTGCGCAGGTTGTGATTGCGCTCCCGATTCAGCAGATGCCGGTCACGGATGATCTCGTCCGCGCTGTTCGTCAGACCCAGAAACATCGCCACGACCAGACTCATGAAGAGGTAGGTCGGTACATGGAAGGCAGTGGCAAAGGTGTAGTTCTCCTCCTCGCTGTATTTCAGCACACCGGAAATCAGGAAGGCCAGCAAAGGAGCTTCAAGCAGTGTCGTGAGCAGATTCGTACGGTTTCTCAGCTTCGAGAGGAAGGCGCGCTTTAAGTTCGTGTAGAAGAGAATGCTCTCTTCCCGCAGCGTGTGCTTCGGCTGCTTCGGCACCGTGCGGGAGCGTGCCGTGCTGTGGGAGTCCTCACGCGGACGCGAGATCACATTCGTCGCGCCCGGCATGGCCTGCACCTTGGCCATGCTCTCCAGCAGCAGATGACTTTGATAGCGGTCGCGCCAGAAGTTCGGCGGGAAGCGCCGCGCCGCCACCATGTGCCCATCAGCACTGCGTTCCTGGATGATGTCCCCGCTGATGTCCCTCAGCGGCGTCTCCAGCACATCGAAGACAAAGTCAGGCGTGATGTTCCCCGGCATCTCCGCCTCGCGCTGGCCTGTCTCGTCGTTGTAGGCCTTCCAGAAGTATTCCAGCAGCCCCTGCGGTGTGCCGAAGTAGGCCATCTTGCCGCCTTTATCCAGCAGCAGCGCTTTATCGAAGGTCTGGAGAAGCCTCATGCTCGGCTGATGGATGGACACCATCACGATCTTGTTGCGCGCCAAACTGCGGATGATCTCCAGCACATGCTCGCTGTCCTTTGATGACAGACCCGAGGTCGGTTCATCAAAAAGGTACACATCCGAGATGCCGATCATGTCCAGCCCCGCGTTCAGACGCTTGCGCTCACCGCCTGAGAGAAACTTCTGCTCCGGCGTGCCCGCCAGACGCTTGCGCATGTCCGCGAGACCGAGTTCCGCCAGCTTCGCTTCCACGCGCTTGCGGCGCTCCTCTTCCTTTAAATGCGGGCAGCGGATGGCCACGGAGAAATCCAGGTTCTCCTGCACCTTCAGCAGCGGATCAAAGGCATCCTCCTGCGGAATGTAGGCGATGTAGGGCGTGAGATTCGGTCGATTGCCATACAGCGAAAGCCCGTTCATGAGCACCTCACCACCGCGTGTTTTAAGCTGCCCTGCGAGCACCCGCAGTAGCGTGCTCTTGCCGCAGCCACTCGGTCCCATGACGCAGATCATCTCGCCGCGCCGCGCGATCAGGCTGATGCCATCCAGCGCCGTATCTTTGCTGTCGAATCGATGCGCCAACTCGCGCACCTCCATCTGGCGGATGACGTTCTTCTCCTCCTCGATGATGCGGTCGCTAAAGTGGCAGCGCAGATACTGTCCCTCTCCCAGCGTGATCGTCGCCCCATCATCCAGTGAGATGCGATCCCTCACGGGAATCTCGCCGATGAAAATGGGCCGCGATGAACGCAGCACCTCCACCGAGCCGGTTTTCTGGGTGTAATTGCACTCGATGCGCAGCAGGATCTCTCCCTCCGTGTCTTCACTCAGTAAAATGTCGCCTTCCTCCAGAAGCTCGGGCTTGTTGGAAACCAAATAGGTATTGCGGCTCCCTTCCAGTCGGAACTGCCCGCCAAATTCCTGGGCACGCACTCGCAGGTCACGCAGCGCGATCTCGATCTCACCATGCGCGATGATCTTGTCCTCGATGGATGCCTCCACGCGTGTGCCCTCTCTCAGCGCCACACCATTGATGGTCGCGCTTGTATTGCGCAGCGCCTCCACGGTGACGCCCAGGCCGAAACTCAGCCGCAGGTTCGTTCCACGAGTGCGTTGGGATGAGATCTCCGCATCGCCCGTCTCCGTCAGGATGAGGTAAAGCTGCGCACCTGT
>JBIKIA010000284.1:0-6268 GCA_044361885.1 Prosthecobacter sp.
TTGCACGTCGTCTTCGCGGGCCTTGTCTTCATCTTCCGTGTTCGGGTTCGGGGAGAGCTTCTCGAGGATCAGCTTGCCCTTGGCCGCCTTTTGGAATTCCAGGATGACGTCCTGCACGGTGCGTGCATGAGTCTTCAGCATGGGTGGCATCACGCGGTCTTCGCTGGTGACGTAGTAGCGGATGGTCACAGGCTCGTCCGGGTTGAGACGGTCCAGGATGTTGCGCGTGCCGTCAGACAGGGTGTAAAGCCCGTCCTGGGTCACATCGAAGCGACCATTGAGGAAGCCCAGGCCGCCGACGAGGAAATTCACGGCGATGACGATGGCGATGATGAGCAGGGCCGTGAATCCTGCGGTGCCTTCTTTGCTATTCAGATTCATAAAAGATGTTCTCAGTGTGAGGTTCTCTGTTTAGGGGGATCAGGCGCGCTTCGAGCGCAGGCCCAGGTGGGTGATGACGAGTGCCACGACGATGACGGAGATGAAGTAAAGCACGTCGCGGATGACGAAGATGCCTTTGCTCATTTCATAGAAGTGATCCATGAAGCTCAGGTAGCTGACGAAGCGGACGATGCTCTCCACAGAGCCGGGCAGCGAGCGCACCACGGTGTCCACGATGCCGGGGAAGCCGATCAGTGTGAGCAGGATGCACAGGGCCACGGAGACGATGAAGCAGACGACCTGGCTGCGCGTGTAAGCACTGGCAGCACTGGTGACGGCGAGACAGCCGAGCGCGTAGAGGTAGCTCGCGGTATAACCGGTGATCATCGGACCTGGATCGGGATCACCCAGCCACGAGACGGTGATGACGATGGAGAAGGTGAGCGCGAGACCGATGGCCCAGACGAGCGCAGCGGCGACGAATTTACCAATGATCGCATGCCAGGGGGAGAGCGGCATGGTCATGAGCAGCTCGATGGTGCCCAGGCGATGCTCCTCAGACCACATCCTCATGCCCACGGCGGGCGCGAGCACGATGTAGATCCAGGGATGCCAGAAGAAGAAGCTCTGCGTCAGCGAGGCGTTGTCGCTGTCCAAGAAGCGTCCGAAGAAGAAGGTGAAGCCCATCGTGGCCAGCAGGAAGATGACGACGATGACGTAGAGCACGGGTGAGTTGAAGTAGGAGAGGAACTCCCGCTTGAAGATCGCCTGCGTGATCGCAATGCCAGAATTTTTCATGAGTGAAGGAATGAAGAAGGGGGTTGAACAGGATTCTTATTTCTCCAGATCGGAGCGGGTGATGGAGCGGAAGACCTCGTCGAGCGTGGTGGCCGTGGGGACGAGCTTGCGGAGTTGCTCGGGCGTGCCATCGGCCACGACTTTGCCGCGGTCGATGATCATCGCGCGGGAGCAGGCGGCATCCACTTCTTCCAGGATGTGGGTGGAGAAGATGATCGCCTTGTCCTTGCCCATGTTCTTGATGAGCTGACGCACTTCATGCTTCTGATTCGGGTCCAGACCGTCGGTCGGTTCATCGAGGATGAGCACATCCGGGTCATGGATGATGCTTTGGGCAAAGCAGGTGCGGTGGCGGTAACCTTTGGAAAGCGTGTCCACGCTCTGATTGCGCACACGATGCAGGAAGCAGAGGTCCAGCACGCGGTCGATAGCCTTGGATTTGGCCGCGCCGGTGATGCCGCGCACTTCGGCGCAGAAGCCGAGGAAGCTCGCCACGGTCATGTCCGAGTAGAGCGGCGCATTTTCCGGCAGATAGCCGATGCTGCGCTTCGCCTGCTCAGGGTTTTCGAGCATGTCGATGCCGCCCACTTTGATGCTGCCAGAGGTCGGGCGGAAATAGCCCGTGACCATTCGCATGGAGGTTGATTTACCTGCGCCGTTCGGTCCGAGGAATCCGAGCACTTCACCTTTATTGACGGTGAAGGACACGTTATCCACGGCCACCTTGGCGCCGAATTCTTTTCGGAGGTTTTGCACTTGGATCATACTGTCACTGTCATGGTTGTTGGTTTGGAGGGATGGGAGGGGAGCGCCGTGTGACACACTGACTCTCCGGCGCGTTCAAACGCGCGGGCCGCTGTTATGGTTGAGGGAGCAAAATTTGCAAGTGTGATTTCCAGCTCTCATGCGGCAGCCCACGGCCATGGTTCCCCGCCTTGGTAAAGCCTGGCGCGTCCAATGGGCGGACAAAGCCCTACGCACCGGGAAACCCCGACGGAATTCAGCAGCCACTGGGCAGCGTGGACAGACTCGCACCCCACGGGTGAGAGCGATGGGGGCGCTCAGGTGGAGGTGCTGAAGTATGGCACCGGGGTGACGCCCTTTGAGCTGCCAGAGTTTGTGCCCCCTGCCCCGCCTGCGGGCCTGACCGCGGTGCTGCCCGGAGCGCTGGCGCGCATTTTCAAGTTTGTGAAGATGATCAAAGGCGCCCCAGGCTACACCGAGGGCATCGGCCTGCTGCTGGGCGTGGTGGGTGAAGAAATCCCCGTGCCACCGCCCGGCTCCATCACACCGCCGCGCCTCACCCTGAGCATCAATCAAACACCGACGTTGCAGCAGGTCCTGGTCAAGTTTTTCAAGGACAAGCATCAGGGTATCTGGCTGGAAAGCCGCCGTGGCACAGGACCGTGGGAGTTCATCACCATTTCCACCCAAAGCCCCTACACCGACTCTCGTGACCTGCTGGTGCCCGGTCAGGCGGAGATCCGGGAATACCGCGCCATGTTCTGGGACAAGGGCCAGCCCAGCGGCGACTGGTGCGATGTCGCGAAAGTGACGGTTTCGCCGTAGATGCGAAGCACGGAGAGTATTTCACAGGAGATTTGGAGAAGTGCTTTGCACGGAGACTCTTAGCTCCAAGCCTCTTTTCTCATCGCTCCGCACGCAGTGCGTCTCCGGCGCTTCATCCTTCGCAGTCTTGCTAAGGAGAACGGAAGCCGCTCCCGGTTCGATGTTCGGAGCGCGTGTGTGTCCCGCGTGCGGGACCACCCGCCTGTTTTGTGGCCTTCGATGCTGGATGGGGAAAGTGGCGAGTAGGCTGCGCCATACTCGCGCTCCTTGGGCGGCGACCGGAGAGCTTGCACATCGCAGCCTTGGCAAAGAAGTGACCAGCCGCCCGCCCCATGAACTCCAAATCTCCAAACCTCCTGTTTTAAATATCATGCCTTACGACCCCAACCTCCCCCAAGCGGGGACCGAGATCGATGCGGTGCAGATGCGCTCTCAACTCAATGGACTGAAGTCCATCATCGACGCCGTGCCGACGATCACGTCGGCTCAGGTGGATGCGGTGAACACGCTGCCGCCGGGTGATCCGGCGACGGTGTCGGCATCGGTCATTGGCGACGTGCTGCATCTGAGTTTCGGGATTCCCCAGGGGCAGAGCGGTCTGCCCGGTGAGGTGACGCTGGCAGACATGAATGCCGCCATCGCCACCACGAGCAGCAACAGCAACGCGGTGACGAACTTCAATGAGCTGGCCGAGGGCACCTACAATCAGACGCAGATGCAGAACCTGATCAACAAGGTGGATGAGCTGATCAATGCGCTGAGGAGGTAGCCGCGCCGGAGGCGCGGAGACTTGGAGACGTGCTACGCACGGAGACTGGGAGACGTGCTACGCACGGAGACCGGGAGACGCGCTACGCGCGGAGCCGAGCAGCATGGCGGGCTGCGAGTCAGACTGAGCGCAGCGAAGCCCAAAGGGTGAGCCGAGCGTGAGGCGCGAGCGAATCAAACGTGCTTCGCAGGAGACTCGCTTTGCGAGGAGACTGCTGCGCAGGAGACTTGGAGACGGCTGCGCCGGAGACTGCTTCGCACGAGACGACACATTTTCTGAGTCTGAACCAGAACCACGGTCAACGCCCACGCAGTGGGCACCCGGTTCGTAGTTCTCAGTTGCTGCCTTTGCCTGCGGTTCGTAGTCTGACCTCCTGACTCATGCCAGCCCCCCGAAACAAACCCGACCTCATGGTGAAGCTGCGTGACGTGCCGCACACCCCCGGCGTGTATGTCATGCGGGACCGGCTGGGCAGTGTGATCTATGTGGGCAAGGCGCGGGATCTGCGGAAGCGGCTGAGTAATTACTTCACCCCGGCGAGATCCAAGCTGGCAGACCGGAAAACGCGCGCGCTGATCACCAGCATCTGGGATTTCGATGTGCATCAGGTGCGCAATGAACCGGAGTCGCTGCTGCTGGAGGGGAAGCTGATCAAGGAGTTCCGCCCGAAGTACAACATCAGTTTCAAGGACGACAAACGCTTCCTGCTCGTGCGGGTGCATCTCCAGGATGATTTCCCGCGCTTCACGCTGACGCGCATGAAGAAGGACGATGGCGCGCGCTACTTTGGCCCTTTTGCCCACAGCGGCGCGCTGCGCACCACCATCAACTGGTTAACTAAAAAGTTCGGCCTGCGCGTCTGCCGCCCGATCCGCCCCGGTGAGCTGGACTACAAGCACTGCTCCAATGACATCATCAAAAACTGCTGCGCGCCGTGCATCGGACGTGTGACCGTGGCGGAGTATCAGCAGCGCATGACGGAGGCCTGCGGCTTTCTGGAAGGCAAGGGCATGAAGGATCTGCTGGCCGTGCTGGAGACAGAAATGCAGAAGGCGGCGGCCAAGCTCGACTTTGAGAAGGCTGCTGAGCTGCGCGACATGGTGGAGGACCTGCGCAAGACCATCACGCCGACGCGCAGCTTTGAGCGCGGATCACGAGTAAGAGTCATGTCCACCATCGACCCCATGGCCGATGTGAAGGAACTGCAAGAAGAGCTGGGCCTGGAAAAGCCGCCGCTCGTCATGGAGTGCTTCGACATCGCCAACATCGGCACGGCGCACTGCGTGGCGAGCATGGTGCGTTTTAAAAACGGCGTTCCCGACAACTCAAACTACCGCCGCTACCGCATCCGCGTGGTGAACGGTCAGAACGACTTTGTCAGCATGGCCGAGGTCATCCGCCGCCGCTTTTCCCGCATCCTCAAAGAAGGCCGTGAGGCGGTGGGTGCAGAGGAGGCGGACTCCACCCAGGAGTCACCTTTGGAGGCGATGCAGCGGATCGCCAATGACGAATCCAAGTCCAAATCTTTTGTTCGCCTGCCTGATCTGATCATCGTGGATGGTGGCAAGGGGCAGCTCGGCATGGCGGTGGCGGAGCTTCAGAAGCTGGGGCTCGGCGGGTTGCCTGTGGTGGGACTCGCGAAGCAGCATGAGGAGGTCTTTTTTCCCGGTGAAGCAGAGTCCGTGCGCATCCCGCATGATCGCGGTGCGCTAAAACTGCTCCAACGCATCCGCGATGAAGCGCACCGCTGGGCCAATGGCTACCATCAACTCCTGCTCGGCAGACGTGTCGAGGAGAGCCTGCTCGATGACTGCCCCGGCGTGAGTCAGAACCGCAAGGCCGCCCTGCTGAAAGTCTTTGGCTCCGTGGCGAGACTGCGCAAAGCCAGTGCCGATGACATCGCCACCCAGGTGACTGGCATCAGCCGCACTCTGGCCGAGACCATCGTGGACTTCCTGACATCACGCTCCTGAGCGGGAGGATCACTCCTTCACTCTCGCGGTGGGATGAGCGACAAGACCCGCAGGACGCTGACCCCTGCCCGGTTTTTCGTCATCGCCAATGTCCTCACGCGCCGCTTCGGCCAGCTTGAGCAGGCGCTCGATCACCTCGGGGTGCTTTGCAGACACTTCATTCGCCTCAGTGACGTCATCGCGGACATTAAAAAGCTGGAGGACTGAAGGCGCACGCTTATTGGCAAGACTGCTGCGCTTCGCAGCCAGGGGCAGGTAGAGCTTCCACGGGCCGCTGCGCACGGCCTGGAGCTGATCCATGTGATAGTAAAAAAAGCCGCGCTGATCTGTTGGCGACTTTGCCGCGGCCTCGCCCAAGAGCAGCGGGCGGATGTCATGACCGTCGATGGCGAGTCCGGGCAGGGCGGCACCAGCGAGCGCCGCCAGTGTGGGCAGAATGTCGAGCATGGAGGACAATTCACGGCACTCGCGATTTGCAGGCACATGGTTAGGCCAGCGGGCGATGCAGGGCATGCGCATGGCTCCTTCACTCGTGCTGTAACCCCAGCCTTTGTAGGGCAAGTTGCTGCCCTGCGCCGGACGGCGCTGCGGGGCGCCGTTGTCTGAGGTCCAGATGACGAGTGTTTTTTCATCCAGCGCCAGACGCTTCAAGGCGGCAAGAATCTCGCCCATCGACCAGTCAAGCTCCTCGACGCTGTCACCCCAATGGCCGTTGGCGGATTTGCCTTTGAAGGCGGGGCTGGCATACGGATCGCTGGTGCTGCCGGGCATGGCATGG
>JBIKIA010000285.1:0-6253 GCA_044361885.1 Prosthecobacter sp.
CCGCACGCCAAACACCGAAGGCGGTGGCACTAAACCAGGCCGCGACCATCATCCCTGGGGCTTCACCATCTGGATGGCCGGCGCTGGTCTGCGTCCCGGCACCAGCCACGGTCAGCTCGACGACTTCGGCTACTTCCCCGTCGAAGGAGCCGTCGATATCCACGACATCCACGCCACCGTCCTGCACCTCCTCGGCATCGACCACGAGCGCCTAACCTACCGCTACTCCGGCCGTGATTTCCGCCTCACCGACGTGCATGGCAAACTCGTGAAGGAGATCCTCGCGTGAGCATCTCTTTTCAACTCCACCAAGCTGTGCCTCTACAAAAAGGGATTCAGCACTGGCACGCCGCAGCGTGTAAAGTCAGCAACATTGCGAGTGGCAATGATCAAGCCATAGTGAGCAGCAGTCGCTGCAATCATCGTGTCCTTGATGCCGACCGTAAAACCAGAGCGACACACTTCATTGATCAACGGCCCCCAACGCAATGCAACCTCCAGCGTCCAATCAAGGCACCGTATCCGACTGCTCATTCCCGCAAACCATGTTTCGAGGTTCGCTCTTTTCCGACTTTGCGGCAGCGCATCAATGCCCTGCCAAATCTCCGCCAAAACGATCGAATCCGTGACGCAGTCGAGCACATTCGCTTGAAGCCAGTTCAGCGCCTCCTGCGCGGGCAAAGGCTTGGTAGGCTCACAGAGCAGATTGGCATCCAGCAGGTATTTCATTCAAACGCCAGAGGTTTGATATCCGAGGTCGTTTCGACATCCCTTGCTTCATTAAACCAACCCTTCTCTGGACAACTTAGCAGCCAATCCACCAAATCAGCTTTGGTTTCATTCTCGACACCGCGTTTTCCCGCTGCCCCACTTTTAACAATCTCGATTCGGCCTGCCGACACCTCAGCCTTAATAGTCGATCCAGCCTCGGCCCCAAAGAGCCGACGCACTGCCTCAGGCAGATCAATCTGCCCATCTCTGTTGATGGTTAGTGTCGCATTCACGAGTCAAAGTTTGCCACCCAAGGTCTGCGTTCGCAAGCCAACACTTCGGCTATCTCCTACCTCACTCAGGCACTCCGCATGAAGTCCCTCCTTCTTATCTTCTTCCTCCTAGCTACCTCCTTCGCTCACGCTGATGAACGCTACCTGCTAGCGGCGGACACGCAGGTCATTGAAATCAATCGTGCAGGCAAAGTGCTCACGGTTTGGAAGCATCCAGGCCACGGCGGCATCTACGATGCGGCTCGACTAACGGATGGCGGCATCGCTTATGCGCACAGAGGTGGTTTGGCCGTGTTTGATTCAGCGAAGAAGCTTGTCATGGAACACAAGGCCGTCGCTGGAGCAAAAGGCGCAGAGGCCAATAGCTTGGTGGTGCTCGAAGGCGGGAAGAAGTTCGCGCTCATGGATAGCGGCGTGAATCAGATCCGCATCGTGGATCGCAACGGCACCATCGTGAGCGAGACACCGCTGCCGGATCTCAAGGACGATCCTCTGCACTTTCGCTATCGCATGATTCGTGAAGTGCCGGGTGCCAATGCTTTCTGGGTCGGACAATACGGACGCAAAACGGTGCTGAAGGTGGAAGCCAAGACCGGCAAGGTTTTGCAGACGATTCCACTCGATCCGCTGCTGAAGCCATCGCCCACGGTGAAGAAGGCTTTTGCCACCTTGCAGGATGCGGATGGCTCGTTGTGGGTGGCCACGTCCACAGGCTGCCAGTTGCTGCACGTGGATGCGAGTGGCCAAAAGATCGGCTGCTGGACCATCGAAGACCTGGGCCTGCAATGCCGCTACACGCTTGGCATGTCACGTCTCGCCAATGGCAATGTGCTCATGGCCTGCGGGGATTATCACATGCAGAAAGCCGACGAAGGCCGCGATCTGCTGGCGGAGGTTGATCCAGCCGGAAAAGTCGTTTGGAAGCTCACGCGAGATCAGTTGGTGGATCAAATCGACGGCTACATTGATAAGAAAAGCGGCCTCGAAGAACTGCACATCACGAATGTTCACGTCTTTGACTCACCCGCTCCAAAATCAGCCTCCACGAGCCCGATCCACAGCTTCATTGATCAGCACTGCATCGACTGCCATGACGACAGCACGGCGAAAGGCGACTTCGACATCACCGCACTAGCCTTTGATCTCAGTCAGGCCGAGACACGAGGCCGGTGGACGCGAGTGTTTGACCTCATCGAAAAAGGCGACATGCCGCCACCGGAAAAGTCGAAGGTCAGCACGGCGGAACGGCAAGCCGTCGTCAAACAACTCGCTGCCGACTTGCTCGATGCCGCAAAGGCTGATGCCGCAAAGAATGGTCGCGGACCCGTGCGCAGACTCACTCGGGTCGAGTTTGAAAACAACCTGCGCGTGCTGCTGAAGCTGCCGCATCTCGACATTCGCGACAAGTTACCCGAAGACCGCGATTCGCACGGCTTCACAAAGGTGTCAGCCATGCTCGATGTTTCACGCGTGCAGTTGGACGCCTATCTCGAAGCCACCGAGACCGCTCTGCGCACGGCGATGGCAGGACCAAAGCCGCCCGCCGCACCGATCACGCAACGATTCTCTGGCACGGAGCTTTTTCCAGGCCTCAACACCTTCGGCGAACGCGAGGCGATGTTCTTTGCGCGGGACAATCGCATGGTGCCCATCAGTGCGGCGGACCAGAAAGCGATGACGCCTGAGCAGCGCCGTGATCCCAGCTTGGAGATGGCGCTCTTTCGTTCCGCCACCTGGCCTTACTATGGCTACCCGCAGGGCTTTCGTGCAAAGGCAGGTGGCGCCTATCGTGTGAGGTTCAGAGGTCGCGCCGTGCGTCAGGTGCGGGACTTCCGTTTGGTGCCTGCCTATGAACCCATCGCCATGAGCTTCCGTGCGCGGCAGCCATCGGGACCTGATGTCTCTGGCGATGTGCGCGAGACCGGTGGCTGGCTGGACCTCCAGCCCGAGGCACATGATTTCGAAACGACGATCCACCTCAAAGCAGGCGAGACCTTTGAATACAGCCCGCTCGGCTTACCCGTGCCCTTCATCCGCACCGATGGTGGCTTCTTTTATGACTACCCGCCCATGCCGCCGGAGGGACATCGCGGTGTGGCGATTCAGTGGCTCGAAGTCACCGGCCCCATCATCGAGTCGCAATGGCCGCCGCCCTCGCATCATGTGTTGTTTGATGAGGTTGCGCCCGAGAAAGGCATCGCTGCCGATGCGGAGCGTTTGTTTCGCCGTTTCGCTGCCAACGCTGCTTTGCGCCCGATGAGCGAAAACGCGCATGAGCCGTTCATCAAGTTCATCCGCGCCAAACTCGCGAGCGGCACGACTTTTGCCGATGCAATGCTCGCGGGCTATCAAAGCCTGTTATGCTCCTCGCACTGTCTTTATCTCGCCGAGCCACGTTCTGGATCTGAAGTCGTCCACTTCGACATCGCCGCGCGGCTTTCGCATCTCTTCTGGAATCAGCGTCCTGATGATTAACTCATGCAGCTCGCGAAGAACGGACGCCTGAGCGATACCGCTACGCTCAAGGCCCAAACGGACCGCCTCATCGCCGATCCTCGATTCGAGCAGTTCGTCAGCATTTTCGCCAACGAATGGCTCGATCTCCGCAAGCTGCGGCGCGACATCCCAGACGAGCGTTTGTATCCTGAGTATCGCAAGGACGACTACCTCGTGGACTCGATGGCGCATGAGACACAGACCTTCCTGAAGGCGATGGTGCGCGAGAACTTAACCGCCACCACACTCGTCACAGCCGATTTCACCTTTGTGAACGATCGCCTGGCTCGACACTATGATCTGCCGCGTGTATCCGGCTCCGCCATGCAGCGAGTTTCATTGCCCAAAGGCAGCCCGTTTGGAGGTCTCATCACGCAAGCCGCGCTCATGAAACACACCGCGAACGGCACCACGACCTCACCCGTGCTGCGCGGCGTGTGGATCATGGAGAAGCTGCTCGGCCAGCCGCCACCACCGCCACCCAAGAGCGTGCCCGCCGTCGAGCCAGACATCCGAGGAGCCACGACGATCCGCGATCTGCTCGCCAAACACACCTCGTCAAAATCCTGCGCAGCCTGCCATGCAAGGTTCGATCCCATCGGCTTCGCCTTGGAAAACTTCGACGTCATGGGCGCATGGCGGGATCGCTATCGTGGCATGGAACGCGGCGAAAAGATCACCGGCTTCGATCCCGCTGGCCATCCCTACACTTACTTCGTCGGCTCAGCCGTTGATGCCTCCGGTAAACTCCCCAGCGGCGAGTCCTTCCGCGACATCCACGACGTGAAACGTCTCATCGCGGCCAACCCTCGCCAACTCGCCCGCAACCTCCTTCACCACCTCGTCCTCCACGCCACCGGCACGCCCGTGGGCTTCGCAGATCGCGCGGAAGTCGAGTCCATGCTCAATGCGTGTGCTGCGAATGGCTATCGGGTTCGAGAACTCATTCACGCACTCGTGCGGAGTCAAATTTTCCTCGGAACACCATGCATCCCATGAACGCACCACACATCGCCACTTCTCTTCCCCGTCGCCGTTTCCTTTGCGGTCTCGGTGTCACGCTTGGACTTCCGATGCTCGAGTGCATGACACCGGTCTTTTCCCGTGCTGCGGAATCGAAGCCACCCAAGCGGATGCTTCTGATCTCGAACAACCTGGGTGTGCTACCCCAGCATTTCTTCCCGAAGGACAAAGGCCCTGGCTACACGCTGTCACCTTATCTGAAGGAACTCGCCGCTTTCAGGAACGACTTCACGGTGTGCAGCGGCCTTTCGCATCCGGCAGTGACGGGTGGACACAGCACGGAAAACTGCTTCCTCACCGCCGCACGCGACCCTACGGGCAGTGGCTTCCGCAACAGCATCTCGCTCGACCAGTTCGCTGCCGAGTCTCTAGGCCAGCAGACGCGCTTTCCCACGCTGAACCTCGGCGTGAACATCGACAAGGCCAACCGCAGCCTTTCCTGGACACGCGATGGCGTGCTGCTGCCCGCGGAGGACAGCCCGGCGGCCTTGTTTCGCAAAATGTTCCTCCAGGGAGATGCAAAACAGACCGCGCTCTCACTCAAACGCCTGCAAGAGCGCGGCAGCGTGCTTGATGTATTGAGCGAAGACATGCGTGGTTTCCAACGCGGACTCAGCGCCACGGATCGCTCGCGTTTGGACCAATACTTGACCTCGGTGAGAGAACTCGAGGAGCGACTCGCCACCTCCGGCGAATGGGAACAAAAACCCAAGCCGCAAACCAAGACCACGGAGCCGAAAGACATCGCCGACAAGGCCAAGTTCTTCCCCAAGATCCAGCTCATGCTCGACATGGCACGACTCGCCTTCGAGTCCGACTCCACGCGCATCATCACCCTCATGGTGGACGGGTTCGCCACGCCCGTCTTTGAGATCGATGCACAGCACCGCACTCGCGACGGCTATCACAATCTCAGCCACCACGGCCAGTCGAAGGAAAAGCTCGCCGAACTCGAAAAGGTCGATCTCCAGCAAATGCGCCACCTGCGCGATCTCATCGCCGCACTCGCCACCACGCCCACGGCCGACTCCAAACGCCTGCTCGACCACACCATGGTCCTCTACGGCAGTAACCTCGGCGATGCGAACGTCCACAACTGCACCAACCTCCCCGTCCTCCTCGCAGGCGGAGGCTTCAAACACGGCCAGCACCTCGCCTTCGACACCGGGCATAACAAACCGCTGTGCAATCTCTTCGTCTCCATGATGCAAAACATGGGCATCGAGGCTGATCGCTTTGTCTCTAGCACAGGAACGATTTCCGAGCTTCAGGCCTGAAGGTGCGTTCACAGTTCACCTGCCTCACTGCTGGGCGGATGAACGGCTGGACGGCGGCGTGTGAGTGCCGCTACTGCCCATCGTGGCCCGCCTGGGAGTGGATAATGTTTCCCGACTCTGCTTTGATCCACATGACCAACTTTTAAACTGATGCGCCTTCTCCTCATCCTCTTCGCTCTTTGCCCTTTGCTCTCCGCTTTCTCGGCGGAGCCGCGTCTGCTCGCACACTACATGCCGTGGTATGCCACGAAGGATATCAGCGGGGCCTGGGGCTGGCATTGGACGATGAATCACTTCGACCCGGAGCAGAAGAGGTGGGATGACCAGCGGAAGATCGCCTCGCATGACTACCCGCTGATCGGTCCATATGACTCCGGGGATGATCACGCGCTGGAATGCCATGCGCTGCTGATGAAGATCGCCGGGCTCGATGGTGTCGTGATCGACTGGTAT
>JBIKIA010000286.1:0-6252 GCA_044361885.1 Prosthecobacter sp.
TGACCTGTTTCAAGACGGCTTCCAAGGCCAACTCACGCAAGCGTGTCTTCACGCCAGCGCTCACCTGCTGGGCCTGGCTCTCCCAGGTGCTCGATCCCCAGAGCAGTTGCCGCCGTGCACTATGCCGGGTCAATCGCTCTGTGCCGCCAAGGGCCTTGCCGGTGTGAGCGAGGACACCTCTGCTTATTGCAAGGCACGTCAGCGGCTCCCTGATCGCCTGCTCTTCGCCGTGTTCAAGCACCTCACCAAGGCCGTGGCACGTGCTGCGGGGGACTTTGGTGGCAGCAGTAGCGGACGTCTGTTGGTCATGGATGGCACCACCGTGACCCTGCCGGACAGTGATGCCAACCGGGCCGTCTATTCCTATGCACCCGGTCAGAAGCCAGGCTGTGGTTTCCCTTTGATGTTCCTGCTCGGCCTCTTCGATCTGCGCACTGGAGCGGCTCTGCGTGTGATCAAAAGCACCACTCGGATTTTCATTTCCGAGGCTACGGGCTTGGTTTCCAATGAGTCAGAAGACGAGCTCCGGTGTGGGAATCTCCCTCCATGAACGCAACAACGCTCCATCAAACTCCTCGCCTGTTTTTGACAGGAGGTCAGCAGATGGGGAGGTTTTCTGCGGAGCTGGACGCCCACCGGGAGCTGGCGAAGCACCCGAACGCTGGCGCAGAGGCTGAATGCCAGGAGGCAGACGCCGTCTGCCTTCGGGTCGGCGCGACTTGTCACTGGGTTGGCGAGACTTGTCGCTGGGTTGGCTCGACTTGTCGCTGGGTTGGCTCGACTTGTCGCTGGGTTGGCGCGACTTATCGCTGGGTTGGCTCGACTTATCGCTGGATTGGCTCGGCCAATCCCAAGCTTGGCGCGGCCGATCCTGAGACTGGCGTCATCCATCCTGTGATTTTGTGAGGTCAGAAACATGACTTTTTAGCCGCTGGATGCCCGGGTTTTCAGGAAGACTGGGGACTATGATGTCTCAGAGTCTCACCGCTCCCAGTCTCCCAGTCTCAAAGTCTCCGCACGCAGTGCGTCTCGCGGCGCAGCCGCTCTCCCCCTCTCCCCGCCGAGGAGGAGATTTGTCGCACCGTCCGTTGCGGGGAGAGGCGGGAAAGTAGGGTTAGCCCCCATGGAATGCCGCAGGGCTCAGCTCTAGCCTGCCGCATTCTCGCCCCCTTGCTCATCATGAAACGGACCATCTACCTCGCCTTCGCCGCCCTTGCCTTCCCCTTCCTGGCGATGGCGCAATCCCCCGACACTCCACCCGCCGCTCCGGCTCCGGGTGAAGAAAAGCCCGTGATCCCGGGCGCGCCAGCCCCGGCACCTGAAGCCCCGCCTGTGGTGCCTCCCAAAGTGCCACCGGTGCCCATGCCTGTCCCTGATCCGCCGGCAGTGCCGCCCGCGCCCATGCCTATCCCTAGCCTGCCGGCAGTGCCACCCGCACCCATGCCGAATCCTGGCCTGCGCCCTGTGCCAGTGATTCCCGCGCCTGCCTCGCCTGAGAAACCGGACACACCAAGCTCCAAACGCCCCGGCTTTCCCGGAGCCAAAGGAAACCGCGACAAGCCCGGAATGCCGGTCCCGGTTCCCGCTGCCCCGGAAGCCAATCCCAAGTCACAAGCCGAGCCCGCGGTGCCCGCAGTGCCCGCTCCAGGCATGAAAACGCCCGCAGTGCCCGCAGTGCCTGCCACACCTCCGGCGGTGACGGATGGCAGCGTCACCCCACCGGCTGCCCCTGGCACTCCCAAAGCCCGCCCTCTCCCCGGTAGAAAACCCACGGATCGGAAAGGGCGTCCCTTTGGTTCTGCGCGGACTCCTCCGTCAGGACCCGGAACCCCGGTTCCTCCTGGCACTCGGGTTCCTCCTAACACCCCGGTTTCTCCTGGCACCCCAATGTCTGCGGTTACCCCTGCGCCCGGAGCCCCCATGGAACCGAAAGTCGCCGAGCGCCCCGTCGCCCAGAAGCCGCCTACGAAAGAGACGGTTCAGGTGCTGGAAGATCAGGGCAAGCGCGACCGCAAAGCCGATGCCAAACAAGCGGGAAAAATCGAAACCAAGGATGATGCCAAGCGCCTCCTCATGACCATCCTTGGCGGCGTTGCCGCCGGAGCCGCCATCAATGAACGCCCGAACCAACAGCGTCCCGGAGATCGCCCAGGAGACCGTCCGGGAGACCGCCCAGGAGATCACTACAGGCACGGTTACCGTCCTTCTTTCGAGGAAGTCGGCAGAACCCAGCAGGACCGCGAACGCAACGTCGGTATCATGGTGCAGCGCTTCCAAGGCCGTGCCCCGCAGATCGCGCCTCCACCTGTCGGCAGCCCCCAGCGCGATCCAAGGAGCTTTGAAATCAACCCGACTCATCGGAGCTTTGAGACCAGCCACACTCAGCGGCACACTCAGTTTTATGAGGGGAACCGCCGCGTCATTCGTTATTCCTCCATGCAGGAAATCCCGCCGATCATTGTCGCCTCACAACAACTGAACCGCGTCCAGGTCGTCCCCTTGGCCCAAAGTTCCTACACCGTCCGTCCGCAGGGCGCACCGCAGGGGCAATACCTCAACGAAGTCCCCCAGGCCTACACCGCCGACAACGCCTATGCCGTCTCCTACGGCGTCGATCCCGAGTCCGCGATCAGCACGAATGACATCCTCTTCCGTCAGGGCTCCACGGACTTTGCCGACGCCTACTCCTACGACATCGTCATTGACGTGGCCGAGGCCATGAACGCCGACGCGCTGCTCAAAGAAACCTTCGTCGTCGAAGGCCACGCCTCTGCTGAAGGTGAGTATGCCCAGAACCTCCTCCTCTCCCAAGAGCGGGCCGAGCGCATCTCGCGTGAACTCGTCCGCCACGGCGTGAGCGCTGAGCGCCTCATGCCCGTGGGCTATGGTGAAACAGAAGCCGCGCACCCCGCCAATGCCGGGGAAGGCGAGCGCCGCCTGGACCGCCGCGTCATGGTCTTCCGCATGCGCTGAAGACTGGCCCCCGCAATCGCGGGAGGTCTTGTGCCTTGCCGTTCGGCGGTATCCCACCATGTTCATCTGTATGTTCGACACTCTTCTGACCTTTGCACCGCTCTACCAAACCCGGGTTTGGGGCGGCCGGCGGCTGGAGTCGCTCTTTGGGCGTTCTTTGCCTGAGCCGGGCACGCCTTATGGTGAGTCCTGGGAGATCAGTGACCGTGAGCATGAGCAAAGCCTGACCACGCTGGCAGATGGCTCCTGCCTCAGTCTGCATGATCTGTGGACGCAGCACCGGGAAGCGGTTTTTGGCGCGGCTTTGCTGCATGATCCTTCGCCGCGCTACCCGCTGCTGATGAAGATCCTGGATGCCTGTGATGATCTCTCCATCCAGGTGCATCCGCCCGCCGCCATCGCCCCTGAACTCGGCGGCGATCCGAAGACCGAGATGTGGCTCGTGGTCCATGCCGAGCCTGGCGCTCGGATCTATGCCGGGATTCGCGGAGGCATCACCCGTGAGGCGTTCGAGCAACTCATCGCCGACGGCACTGTGGCTGAGGGCGTGCAGGTGCTGGAGCCGAAGGCGGGTGACTGCCTCTTCATCCCCAGCGGCCTCATTCATGCCATCGGTGCCGGATTGGTGATCTACGAGATCCAGCAGAACAGCGACACGACCTACCGCGTCTTTGACTGGAACCGAGTCGGGCTCGATGGCAAGCCGCGTGCGCTGCATGTGCAGGAGTCTCTCCGCAGCATCGACTTCAGCAGCCCAGCACCGGGCTTCCAGCAAACCGACGCTCAAGGGCGACTCGTGAGCTGCGAGTTCTTCGAGATCCGCGAGGGGCACTTGGCCGAAGGTGAATCGACACAACTCGGCCAGTCTGGGGAGCATCTCTGCATCGCTTTGATCTCGGGTAATCTGAGTGCCGGAAGTCGAACTCTCCACGCAGGAGACTTCGCCCTGGTGCCTGCCATTCTCTCTGGCAGTGCACGGAACCTTCAGGCCACGGCAGCGGCGCACTGGCTGGAGATCCGCATCCCCAAGGCCCTGAGCTGAAGGCAGTTCTGCTAGCTGCCGGACTTGACTTCCAGAGTCTTCGGGATGCTGTCCCAGGTCTTCCCACGCAGAGTGGTGATCGGGGAGGTCCACTCGAACACCACCTTGCCCTTGTCATCCTTGATGCGCAGCATCAGGCCACGCAGAGCATCCGCATGGCGGTCTTCCCGGTTGGTGGAGTAGCGGTAGTCCACCACGTCGATCTCCACCTCCTTCGTCGTGAAGGTGCCGACACCATTGTAGCGCAGCGGCCCGGTGACGGATGCCTCTCCCGCGTGGAAACCATCTCCACGGATGTCACTGCTGGCAAAGGAACCGTCCGCTTCATCCTTCACGAAGACCCGGTATTCCACCTTTAGGTTCTGCACCGGGTTTCTCGCGCTGTTGCGGATCTCCACTTTGTAGGCCCACAGTTCGTTTTTCACTGTTTTATAACCCAGGTTCTTCCGACTGCCGGAGAGCTTCTCCGCCAACGCCTTGATATCAAACCGGTAGGCGACCGTGGCCGGAGTGCGCTTCAGCCATTCCGCGATGAATGCCTGATCCTCCACGCTGAACTGGTTGGCCGTTTTTTGAAATGGCGTGTCGTTCTGCATCTTCAGGGTAAGCAAACCCTGCCCATCATGAGATACCAGCTCCGCCATTACCTTTCGGCCCTGTGGGTCCTTAAACTCCCTGAGCTCGGCCTTCAAAGAGCCAGCTATAAGGCAGGGCAGGCAGGCTAAGAGGGCGGTGAACGATCTCGTAGGAAGTTGGGTGGGAGTCTTCATGGGTAATCACTCGGGGTGCGCCAAACAAAGAGGTTTTATAGCCAACTACCTACCCTGAGAACAAGACAAATCGAAGGCTTCCCCTTTGCCTGTGGCCAGCACTTCACCTGTGAGCGCTGGACAGCCCCGATGATGTGATGCAAATGCCTCAGTCGCTCGACGTGTCGCGCGCATCTTGTTCGTCATGAAGCTCTACACTTACCAAGCCTGCTCCACCTGCCGATCTGCGGTGAAATGGTTGCGGGCGAATGGCATCGTTTTTAATGAGATCCCCATCCGCGAAACTCCGCCCAGCGTGGCCGAACTCCGTGCGATGCTTGATGCGCATGGCGGTCAGCTTCGCCCGCTCTTCAACACCTCCGGCCAGGACTATCGCGCTCTCGGACTCAAAGACAAACTGCCTGCCATGAGCACAGACGAAGCGCTGGCACTCCTCGCCCAGAATGGCAATCTCGTGAAGCGCCCCTTCGCCATCGACACGAAGCGCGGGATTTGCCTCACGGGTTTTCAGGAAGAGGCGTGGGAGGCTGCCCTGAAATAAGTTTTGCCGCGGCGTGCAGCCGTGCCCGCAGCAGAGCCGCCTTCTCTGCCAGCACACGCTGCTCCTTTTCATACTGCTCACGCCCCTCGGGCTGCTCGATGCACACGGGCTCATAGCCGAGATGGCTCAGGTCATACGGGCTGGCGCGCATGTCCAGATCTCGTCCCTCACAGGCGAGCGCGAAGCATTCTCCGATGAGATCACTGCCGACCCAGGGCCACAGTTTTGAAGCCCACTTGTAGAGATCCATGTTCGCATGCAGGCACGCGCCCTGTTCCATCTCTTCGCGCGTTTCGAGCACGGGTTGGAAAAGGTTCATCGGCTTGGCTTCAGGGGCAAAGAAGCGGAAGGCATCGTAGTGGGAGCAACAAAGCGCCTGGGATTCCACGAAGCGCGCCATGGTCTCAGGCGAGAGACGCAGCTCGTGCCCCTGATGCCGCACTTGTTCTCGGGGCTGGCGATACACCATCGCCCACTCATGCAGTCCATAGCAGCGGAAGCGTGGCGCACGCTGGGCGATCGCTGAGCAAAGTGATGCCACCCACTGGGCGAGACCACGTGCTCCCGCAGACATCGCCGAACCATCAAGCTGGCAAATTTGTCCGCTGCGGCGCATCGGAGCTGCGGCCAGCCATGGCATTTCGATCAGATCCTCTTCCTCGATCTCGATCCCCATTCCGAGCGGTGGCAGCCAGCGCTTCAGCTTTGCCGGAGAGAAGTTGTAATAGGTGAAGAGGAAGTCATGGACCGGGTGCTTTTCCCCACGGCTGCGTCTTTGCACAAAGGCATCTGCCATCTCCGCCACACGCGTGAGATGTGCCTCATGACGAGCAAGCCAGTCACGGCGAGTGAGATGTGTGTGCTCCACCAGCTCCATAGGGGTTCACTTCCCCGGCTGCTTCAGAACGCCGAGCCTAGGGTCATCC
>JBIKIA010000287.1:0-6234 GCA_044361885.1 Prosthecobacter sp.
AACTTGAAGGCAAAGCGGCCCTTCAGGCAGGTGTGCGCATGATTCACCTCCGCATCGACGGGAGCCTGGATGCTGAGCACCTGATCGCCCTTCGTGGACACATTGAGATTGCAACCGACGCCGCAGTAGGTGCAGATCGTGCGGGTCTTCTTCGTCGCCTCGATGGACTTCGAGAAGAACACGTCACTGATGGCCGAAGTCGGACAGGCCTGCGCACAGGCGCCGCAACTCACACACTCCGAGTCCGCGAAGGACTGATCGAGGCCCTTGATGATCTTTGCGTTGAAGCCGCGACCATGCATCGAGAGCACATGCTGGCCCTGGATTTCATCGCAGGCACGCACGCAGCGGGAGCAGTTGATGCACTTCGCCAATTCGGAAGTCATGTAAGGATGCGAATGGTCCTTTGCACGGTCGAGATGGTTCGCTCCAGCGGGATAGCGCACGCCGCGAATGCCCACCTTCGCCGCCACGGTCTGGAGTTCGCAGTTTCCGCTCACTTCGCAAGTTAGGCAGTCCAGCGGATGGTCCGTGAGCACCAGTTCAACGATGTTTTTGCGCAGCTTCCGCACTTTCGGAGACTCGGTAAACACATGCATGCCCGCTGCCAAAGGCGTGTGGCAGCTCGCCATTACGCGACGCGGCCCATCGGCCTGTAAAGCGACCTCGACGCTGCAAACACGGCACGCGCCATACGGCTCAAGCTGCGGCGCATCACAAAGCGTCGGCACAAAGCCGCGCCCCTTGTGGCGGTCGATGAAGTTGAGCAACGTTTCGCCCGAATTGAAGCGAAGCGGTTCGCCGTCGATGAAAGCAGTGAGGGTGGTGAGATCTTGAACCATAAAAGGCGCGTTTGAAATTAGACTTTGAAGAAAGGGGCGAGTTCGCTTTGGAAGTGCTCCAGCGCGTTCTTGATCGGCAGCGGCACGCCGCCACCGAGAGCGCAGAGGCTGGTTTGCTCCATGGTGTCGAGAAGGTCGGTGATGAGTTCGCGGTCGATCTTGTAGCTGCTGTCACCACGGGCTTTGGCGATGAGTTCTTTGCCTCGCGTGCTGCCGAGGCGGCAGGGGAAACATTTGCCGCAGCTTTCGTCGGCGGTGAATTGGAAGAGGTGCTGGATGTATTCGATCATCGGCATCGACTCGGGGATGCTGACGACTCCGGCGTGGCCGAGGAGGAAGCCGGCTTTCTTGAAGCTCTCGAAATCGACGGTGAGCTGACTGATGTGGCTCATGGGAATGAGACCACCAAGCGGGCCGCCAATTTGAATGGCCTTGATGTTCGATTTGAAGCCGCCCGCGAGGTCGATGACCTCCTGCAGCGGCGTGCCCATGGCGACTTCGTAGATGCCGGGCTTCACGAAATGCGAGTCGAGCGAGATGAGTTTTGGGCCCGTGGACTGCGGCGTGCCGATCTGTGCGTAGGCTTTGCCACCAAGGGTAAGGACCGCGTGGATGTTCGAGAAGGTTTCGACGTTGTTCAGGATCGTTGGCTTGCGGAAGAGACCTTCGATGGTCGGGAACGGCGGGCGCGTGCGCACTTCGGGACGCTGGCCTTCGAGACTGGCGAGCAACGCGGTTTCCTCACCGCAAATGTAGGCTCCAGCGCCTTTGATCGACTTCAGCATGAAGTTGAAACCAGTGCCGAGGATGTTTTGACCGAGCAGGCCAGCCGCGCGCAGGTCGGCGATGGCTTCGTTGATGATCGTGACTGAGTCGGGATACTCGGCGCGGATGTAGAGGATGCCGTTCTCAGCGCCAGCGAACCATCCGGCGACCATCATGCCGAGCAGGACGCTGTGCGGCTGCTTCTCCATGAGGTATTTGTCGATATAGGCACCCGGATCGCCTTCGTCCGCATTGCAGACAATGTATTTCACTGCGCCTTCGGCAGCACGGCAGCTTGACCATTTGAAATGCAGCGGGAAACCCGCGCCGCCACGACCACGCAGGCCGCTGTCCTTCAATTCGGTGCCAAGAGCATCGCGATCACTCGTGGTGATGAGCTTCTTGAACGGCGCGTAGTAGGCATCAATGCCGGGAAACTCGGCGGTGAGTTGCGCAGGCTGAAGGTGCGAGACGACGGCGTAGCGGTCCTCCGCGTCACCTTTGCCGGTTTTAAAAAGATCGCCCAATGCTGCATCGCTCTGGCCGGAGTAATTTTTGCCCTGGTATTGCAGCGCAGCGCCTTCATGACAGCGACCCAGGCAGCAGATGTGACCGATCTCTTCCTTTTTGAAATGCGTTTCGAGCGTGTGATGCAACTTGTCCTGCGTTCCGGCACACAAGCAGGCCGAGCCGTTGCAGACGAACACTTTTTTGCCTTCGTTCTCCTTCTTGAGGAAATCGTAGAACGAAACAGCGCCGAGCGTCACCGCATCGCCAAACAGATGATCCGCGCCCATTTGGCGGACGACATCATTCTTCTCGGCGGTGCCCGCTTTGTCGGCGGCATCGACCATGCGTTCGAAGACATTTTTTTCGACACCTTTGCGGAAGGAGAGAGCACTGAGGTTTTTGGACATGCAGGTCGGGGGGAGAATAGGAGGCCTATTATCTAGCAGGGAAGGGATACGGTGGGCGAGCGCAAAATGGATGTGACGCGAACTAACCCATGGGAAAGATCAGGATGATTCATGCCGCGTGGCATGAACTCACGACTTGAACGAGGCGACAGCCCCGGCTCCTCCAGAAAAAGCACCGCCTAGCCGAGGAGTGGCTTCAGGTTCTGGTAGAATCCATGTGTGAGAAGTGGGGGTGCTTCTGCGGGATGTGGGGTGGCGTTTGAGGAGGAGAATGGCGATCAAGGCGAGCAATGATACAGCGGTGGCAGCGAGCGCCAGCCACAGGCGGATGTCGATCGCGACGGCGGCAGTTGCTGGGCTGGCATCCTGTCCGACGACTTCGAGCAGGCGTGGGGCATTGCTGGCTGCTTTGACGGGCGTGTTTATCAGTAATTTTTGCAGCCAGAAGAGCCGGGTGGAGAGCCTTACAGCGTAGCGTTGTAGTTGTGCTCCCTCTTCTTCGGCCTGTTGTGCGTCGCGAATGCAGTCGGCAGCCATGTCAGCGAGGCTTGCGGAGGTCCCGGCACTGTGAACGGATTGAGAGAGAAGCAGGCGCGCGCGCCAGGGTTCGCCGAGCGGATAGACGGCGAGGCAGGATGCTTGGCGCTTCAGGGCACCGTGGGCCAGAAGCGCGAGGTCAAAGGAGTCGGGCAGCTTTTGATCAGCATCAATCACGAGCAGGTAGATGCGGATGGTGGACTCTCCGGCGTGAAAGGTGAGCAGCCGCTCCACATCGCCACGAGTGACTTCCGGCACGAGGTTCTGCGGGTCGATCAGCAGGTCATTGGAGGGTGCGTCCAGAAGGGCGCGGGTAATGTCCTGGGAAAGATCACGCAGGGCGAGCACCGGTGTCGGGGAGTGCGTTGACTGCGGGTTTTTCTGCGCCTGGAGGATGCTGCCGTGCAGGAAAAGTGAGAGATCCATGGGGCCGACATCGCCATAGCCGGGCATGACGGAAGGCGGTGCATCTCCGAGGCGCGGGCCGCTTTGGAGCATGCTCTGAGGCTCGGGTAGGGCAGGGAGGAGCTGGTCCGCAGGCAGCAGCGAATTGAAGTGATTGCCGGCGTCCGATTTCATGACCGGGGGATCTTTCTCCCAGCGGGGCAGGGGCAGTTCTTCGTCCACGGACTGGGCGGCGGCAGCGAGTGCGAAGGTGGTCAGGAGCAGCGTCCAAACCACTCCGATGGATGGGCGGTCATGATTTGTGGCCTGCATGGGGACGGGTGAGCTGGCGTGTCGGAAGGCGGAGACTTTGCAGGCCGAGATCGGAGGCATCTCCCACTATCGCAGGCGGGCGCTCGGGCTGGCGTGGTTCCAGGCTTGCAGCGGAGCGGAGTGCTTTGTCGATCATAGCGCTGGCCAGCTCGATGGCTTGCCCAAAGGCTCCACGATGCAGCGGGCGACTCAGCTTTTTCAGGATCGCCTGGAGCATTGGCTCGGGCAGGACTTTTTCCAAAGCGTAGCCCAGGGTGAAGCCTGCCTGCTGGCGCAGTGGGTCGATCAACAGCACGATGGCAAAGTCATTGCGGCGGGAGATCTGGTGAGTCTGGAAGGCACCATGATTGATCAACCAGAAACCGAGGTCGGTGAGCGTCAGAGTCTCGGGCAGTACGCCGATGTAGCCCGCCATGAAGCACTGGGGGAAGCGCCGCTCAAACTCATCGAGCACGGTTTCCAGATGCCGCGTCTCACGCAGATTCAGCCGCCCGGCCACATCGGTGACTCGCTCCAGGCGCACCCAGTCCGCGCCGAGGTAGGCCCGGATGGCCGATGCTGAAAACCCACAGCCCGTGCAGGCCGGCTGGCCTGTCGTGAGAGGGGAGTTGCAATGCGGACACTTCATTTTGGTTAATGTCTCTTAATCTTCCCACAGTGGCAAGACAAAAGCCGGGAAGAACCGCAAAGTCTGGCTGGCTTCTACCCCCGCCTCCCACATCCGTGCTTGTCCATTTCAGCATCTCCCGCTACACGCAGCGGCATGGCTGAAACACTTTCCACCCGCATTCTATCGCCGGGCTCCCACGCACCTGAGTTTGATCTGCCCGATGCCCGTGGCGAACGATTCAGCTTCGATGACGTCCGTGGCCCGCGTGGGCTGATGGTGATGTTTGTCTGCAATCACTGTCCCTTTGTGGTGCATCTTGCCCCTGCTTTGAGTGCTTTTGCCAAAGAAGCCGAGGCCCAGGGAGTGAGCGTGGTGGCGATCAACTCCAACGACACCGAGCGCTACTCTGCGGATGCGCCGGAAAAGATGATCGATTTCGCCTCGCAGCATGGCTGGACTTTTCCTTACCTTGTCGATGCAGATCAAAGTGTGGCCCATGCCTATGTCGCCGCCTGCACGCCGGACTTCTACCTCTTCGATGGTGAACTGAAGCTCGCCTACTGCGGCCAGTTTGACTCCGCCCGTCCGAAGAACTCCTCGCCCGTCACCGGTGCGGACCTCCGCGAGGCCATGCACCGGATGCTGGCTGGCGAGCCGCAGATCGATCCGCAGCGGCCCAGCAGCGGTTGCGGCATCAAGTGGAAGCCTGGCAACGAACCGAAACTCTGATCCTGCCTCCCCGCCATGCCAGCTCCCTTCGTCGCCTTCAGCCCGAGTCATCAGACCGTACTCATGCTCACGGTCTGCCTGTGGTTCACTCTTGCCGCCGCTCGACGCTGGCGGCCAAGGATGGCGGAGATTCTGGAGCGTGTACTCGGCTCGCTGCTCCTCCTCTCCTGGCCTGCTTCGGCTTTTTTTCACTGGAAGGCTGGGGATCTGGATCTCAACAACGGTCTGCCTTTCCACTACTGCGACATCGCCTCGGTCAGTGGTGCCGTGGCACTTTGGACGAGGCATCGGCTGGCCTGCGAGATCGTCTATTTCTTTGGACTCGCAGGCACCCTGCAGGGTCTGCTCACCCCGAATCTGAAGGTGGACTATCCAGATCCGCGCTTCTTTGCCTTCTTCCTGCTGCACGCGGGAGTCGTCGTGACTTCGCTGCATGTCGTGACCTCGATGAAATGCCCCCCGCGTGCTGGAGCGGTGCTCCGGATGTTTGGGGTGACAATGCTTTACGCCGTCGTGGTCGGCTCACTGAATGCGCTGCTTCACACAAACTACGCCTTCCTCTGCCACACGCCGGAGAACGCCAGCCTCATGGACCATCTCGGGCCGTGGCCGTGGTACGTCGCCAGCCTCATCGCCCTGAGCATGGTGTTCTATTCGCTGCTGAATCTGCCCTTCGTGATCGCACGTCGGGCAAAGTAATCTTCACTCCCCACGGATGCTCACGGAGCGTCCGTGGGCGTCCAGACCTTCCACTTCGGCAAAGGCGCGCACCACGGACTCCGACTTCGCGCAGGCCTCGCGGCTCAGGCGGATGATGCTGGTGCGGCGCTGGAACATATCCACCGTTAGGCCGGGGAAGGACTTGCCCGCACCGCCCGTCGGAAGCGTGTGGCTCGGGCCTGCGAGGAAATCCCCCACCGCCACCGGCGAATGATTGCCGAGGAAGATCGCCCCCGCCGTGCGGATCAGCGGCAGGATGTCGCCCTCGCGTTCCGTGATCAGCGAGAGATGCTCCGGCGCATAGGCATTCACCAGCCGCGCTCCTTCTTCGAGCGTGGAGGTGAGGATGAGAAACACACCCTTCTCCAGCACCGGGCCGAGCTGGGCCTGTCGGCTC
>JBIKIA010000649.1:0-2967 GCA_044361885.1 Prosthecobacter sp.
GGAAGTCATCGTTCTTCCAGTCCACAAACATCGGATCGGCGATGCGGCTGTGTTTGTCCCAGCCTTCGGCTTGCCAGGAGGTCCATTCGTCGAGGGGGGCGCATTCGGTGAGGCGGAGGTCATCGATGAAGATTTGGCCGGTAGGCTCGTGGCAGTCGATGCGGAGCCAGAAGTGCTTCATCCAAGGTTTCCAGGCAGCTTCGTTTTCGCGGGGCATGCGGCCGGTGGCTTCGACTTCGGTCCATTCACTGGTGGCGGTGATGCTGGTGCTTTGGGCCTGCCAGTAGCCTTCGCCGTTTTTGAAGCTGGCGAGGGCGAGGCTCAGTTTCGCGGTGGGTTCGGTGGATTTGACGCGGAGGCGCACGCGGTAGGCGGCACCTGGCGTGATGGGCACGTCGGGGCCGTGGAAGACGGTCTTGGGATTGCCGGGATCGGTGCCGAGGGCGCAGTCGGCACGCAAAGCACCGTCGGCTCCGACGAGCTGCACGTTTTTGTTGGGCCGATGGTTGAAGCCCCAGCCTTGGATGGTGTTGCCATTGGCGACGCGGTCGAAGTTTTCGGTGAGCAGCGGCTCGCCAGGCTTGTCGGGGCCGACTTTGTTGATGCCGGTGGTGATGGGATGGCCGTTGGCCCAGGCGAGGTTTTGGTCGATGACGTTCCACTTCGGCGAGACATGGCGGAGGTCGCCGTATTTGATGCCGGGCTGGTCGGAGAACATGATGTTTCGGCGGACGAAGTTGCCGCTCATCATGGTGCCGTCTTCGCGGATGGCATCGCGCGGGTGGAGGTCCATGCCGCGCATGGTTTTCCATGCAGGTTGGCCGGCGACGGAGTCGTAGCCTTTGATCATGGTTTCGAGATGGTTGGTGTAAAAGCGGTGCTCTTTGCTCCAGCCGTGCAGATCGAACTGAAACTTGCCACCGAGGGCGAAGATGTTGTTTTCGACGACGCAATCGCGGGCGTTGTGCAGGTGGATGGGCGTGTGAGCGACGCGGAAGACGATGTTGCCGATGATGTCGAGGCCGCCGGAGTTGTCGTCGGGGTAGAGGCCGAAGGTGAACCACGGATGCTTCAAGCCGCCGGCCTCCTGGCCACAGCCGACGACGTCGTGGATCAAATTGTAGCGCCATTTGCTGCCACGGCTGCTGATCCAATCGCGACCGCCGGTGTAGATGGCACCGCCGTCTTGCGTTTCGAGGCAGAGGTGGTGGAGGTGGTTGTATTCGACGGCGAGGTTGTTCCCGCTCATCTGCACGCCCATGCGCGGGCCGTCGTGGATGTGGCAATGGCGCACGGCATTGTCCACGCCATACATGGCGACACCGCAGGCATTCTTGTTGAACACGCCCATGTGATGGATGTGGCAGTCCTCGACGCTGTGGCCTGGGCCGGTGAGCGTTTTGCGATCACCACCGCTGAGGCTGATGCCGTTGCTGCCGGTGAAACTGATCTCGCAGCGCGAGACGCGGACGTTTTTGCCATCGCTGACGCCGACACCGCTACCGTGAAAAGCGCCGACCTTCGTGATGACGCATTTTTCAACGAGGCAATCCTCCGCCCTCTCAAAGGTGATGGCGCTGCCGTGGCATCCGGTGAGCGTGAGGTCGCGGATTGTGATGTTTTTAGCACCTTTGATTTTGAAGAAGGCGTCGGCCAGAGGCAGCCTCACCTGGCATTCGGCGATGGGCTTCATAGGCCAAAAGTAGAGCGTGCCTGTGTGTTTGTCGTAAAACCACTCGCCGGGGGCATCCAGCTCTTCGAGGGCGTTTTGGAAGTGGTAGCGGTTGTATGGATGCAGGTCGTAACTGCAATCCTTCTTCAGCGTGAGCAACCGCGTGGCGGGATCGAGCGAGGCCACGGGCTCGATGAAGTTCCACCAGCCGTATTGAGCGAAGATGTCGAGCTCCACGTCCTCGGGGTGCGCCCACTTCCGCACGTCTTCGGGCTTCACAAACATAGTGCGTTTCCAAAGATGGCCTTCGGGAGCACCTGCAGGCGGGAAGGAAGGCACAAAGGCCCAGCCGCCGTAGAGCGGGTCCTTCGCGTCGAAGTTCGGATAGCGGGCGAGGATCTGCCGTTCGCCGTCGCAGAGCAGTTGCTTCGGCAGGAAACCTTTCGGCAGCAGCTTCGAGACATCGGCCTTCACGATCTCGCCCGTGTGTTTTTCCCAGCCGGTGACCTTGGGGCCGCCGATGAGGGTACTCTTGGTTCCGGTGAGGGTGAGATTGGAATCCTGCGCTTCGAGTGTGAGCGGCGCGGTGAGCTCGGTGGTGCCTTCGGGGAAAAGGATCGTCGCTGCCGAGGTGTCACCGGCTTTGCGAGCTTCGCGGATTTGCTGAAGGGCTTGTTGAGGTGTGAGTGCCGATGTCACGAGAACCTCCAGGGCAGGGGAGGGCGAAAGTGACGACAGAAGCGAAAGAAGGATCAGACGACGAAGCATGACGGCCGATCATGGCGAGTCGGCAGGCTCAGGCAATGTCCTCCTGTGAACGAGGCTTGCGCGTCACTCCACCTTCAGTCGCAGGGTCGGCGGTGAGTTCCGCGTGTTCTCCTTGCTGGCAAAGGCGTGGGCGAGGCCATTGCGTGCGGCTTCATTGGTTTCGCGGCAGACGATGAGCGTCACGAGGCCGTTCGTATCCGCGCGCAATGCTTCGACAAGTTCAGCACTCTTCACGGTGAAGGCACCACGCGTCGTTCCCTGTGGCACGATGAACTGACCGATGCGGCGCGACTGCTCAGCAACGGCTGTGGTGCGATGCGCTTCGGCGTCGTTGTGCGCAGGTGCAGCACTCCATTTGAGCGTCTCTTCATTCCACGAGTCCTGGGTTTCATCCGTGAGCGCATAAACAGAAAAGACCGCGTCTGGCACGAGCGAGGCAAAGCCCAGTTCGCTCGGCTCCACATGAATCACAAACTCCGCATCGGTGATCTGTTTTCCACGGAAGCGCGAGAGATCAAAGGCCATGT
>JBIKIA010000288.1:0-6217 GCA_044361885.1 Prosthecobacter sp.
GGTGTTGCGCGTGGTGCGGCGATTTGGCTACGAGGACTTCAAGACGAAGCTTTCCTGATGAGCAAGCTCACCCAATCTGGCGGCGGGGAGGTAGCAGTCCCGAAGCCGCCCCGGACCTGGGTGCTTTATGTCCTGCGCTGCCGTGATGGCACACTCTACTGCGGCATCACCAATGATCTGACTCGGCGTCTCGATCAGCACAATCGCGGCAAAGGAGCACGTTACACGCGTGGGCGCGGACCGGTGCTGCTGATCAAATCATGGTCCGCTGTGAGTCAGTCCGCAGCCTTGAAGGCTGAGCTTGCCTTCAAGGCACTGAGCCGCGAGGCCAAGGAGAAGAAGCTGCGGAGCCGGGCGCGAAAGGATGCCGTGTCCTGCTTGCTGCGTGGGGAGGCATAAAAAAGCGCTCGCCGTTTCCGGTGAGCGCCTGGAATTGAAAAGCTGTCGGGATTACTTGGCAGCCTTTTCGCTGACCTTAGTCAGGAGGCCGGCAAACTCAGCCGGGGCCACACCACCGACTTGGTTTCCGAGATCTTTGCCGTCCTTGCCGAGGAACTGGATGTGCGGGATGCCCTGCACTTTGTATTGTTCGGCGATCTTGGCGTTCTTCTCATCATCGACGTCGAGGTAGGCCCAGACGAATTTGTCGTGCAGGGGTTTCACGTCAGCGCTGGGATAGACGTTCTTTTTCATGCTCTGGCAGGGTGGGCACCAGACGGCGGAAAAGACGACGATCATGGGTTTGCCAGATTCTGCGGCGGCCTTTTTGGCGGCTTCAAAGTCAGTGCCGAATTTCGGGCTGCCTTCAGGGAACTCGCTGGCGAATGCAGGAAGCATGAATGCGGCGAGGAGGAGGGTGAGGAGTTTCTTCATGGGGATGTGGTGGGTTTGTCAGAGACAGGGGTAAGACGGGGTTTGTTGGCAATTATTCCAACTGCAAACGCGCCAGCGTGCCATAAAGGCTGCCGGACTTCGCCAAAAGCTCATCATGTGTGCCACGCTCGACGATGGTGCCGCCGGAGAGGACGAGGATTTGATCGCAGCGCCGCACAGTGGAGAGGCGGTGGGCGATGATGATGGAGGTGCGGTTCTCCATGAGCTTGTCCAGCGCGTCCTGCACGAGGCGCTCGCTCTCGGCATCGAGGCTGCTGGTGGCTTCATCAAGGATGAGGATGGCGGGGTCCGCTAAAATGGCGCGTGCGATGGCGATGCGCTGCCGCTGGCCTCCAGAAAGCTGGGTGCCACGTTCGCCGACCTGCGTGTCGTAGCCCTCGGGCAGTTTTTCGATGAAGAGATGCGCATTGGCCTGACGTGCGGCTTCCTGGATCTCGGCATCGCTGGCTCCTGGCTTGCCATAGGCGATGTTTTCGCGGATCGAGCCGCCGAAGAGAAGCACCTCCTGTGGCACCAGGGCGAGATTTTTCCGAAGTAGTGTCAAAGGCATGTCTTTTGTCTCCTGGCCGTCGATTCGGATGCTGCCACTCGTCGGTTCGTAGAAGCGGAAGAGTAGGGAAACCGTGGTCGTCTTGCCCGAGCCACTCGGTCCCACGAGGGCGATGCGCTGCCCGGCCTCGGCTTTGAAATCAAACTCACGCAACACCACCGCATCGGGACGCGTGGGGTAGGCGAAGCTCACGTCCTGCACCTCGATCTCGCCTTTGAAGCGGCGCATCTCCACGGATTCATCCTGCGGCTCCATCGGCTCGCAGAGCAGTTCACGCACACGGTCCGTGGCTCCGAGCGTGCGCTGAAGTTGGGTGATGAGTTCGGAGAACTGCGCAAACGACGCCGCGATCATCCCGCTGAGGGCGGCGAAGCGGGACAGGGCAGGCGTGGCGATCTCTCCCTCCGCCAGCATGGTCAGGGCCGCCCAGACAACGACGATGAGCGCGATGCTGAAGGAAAAAATGATGAAGGCGATGAAGGCCGCGCGTGGTGTCGCCGCACGCAGCGCCATGCTGAGGAACTCATTGAGCTTGGCGTTGTAGCGGCCTGACTCGTGGGCCTCGTTGGAGAAGGCTTTCACGCTGACGATGCTTTGCAGGCCCTCTTCCACGATGACCTGGGTGGCGGCGAGATTGTCCTGGGACTTGCGGACCAGCTTGCGGATGCGAGCGCCAAAGAGCGCGATCATCACAATCGCCACCGGCACGGTGCTGACCATAATGAGGGCGAGTTTGATGGAGATCTGCGTCACTAGCACGAGGCAACCCGTGAGCATCACAGTGTGGCGCAGCAGCATCGGGATCGTCATCACCAGCGTCTCGCGCATAGACTCCACGTCATTTGCGATGCGCGAAGCCAGTTCCCCGACACGGCGCTTGTTCAGCGTGTCCATTGGAAGCCGGATGATGCGGCTGAAGGTGTCCATCCGCAGTTGTGCCAGCGCGCGTTCGGAGGCCTTGGCAAAGAGCATGATGCGGAAGAAGGCGATCACCGCCTGCGCACTGATGAGACCGAGCATGGTCAGCAGCGTGGCATGAAGTTCGGCGGTCCACTCGGGGCCTTTGGCACCAGCCAGTCCTTTGCCCGCCAGATCTGAAAGCAGGTAGATGAAAGCCACCGTCAAACCTGCCGTCAGCGCCAGCGCCAGCATCGCCGGGATGAAAACATTGAAGTGCGGACGCAGGTAGCGGAGGAAGAAAGCTGCGTCTTTCCACGCGGCACGGTTCCAGAGTTTCTTTGACGGGGGGGCTTCGGGCATTCGAGTTATAATGTGCGGCTGTGGTGGGCGTGGGTGTTAGAAAGCCCTCTATATCTGTTACTTCTTTGGAGCACTTTCTTTATACTTCGCCATCAGCGCCTGAAACTTCTTATTCAGCGCCTCATACTCCGGGCTTTTGCGGCCGTGTTTGGCACGCTCGGCAGCGATGGCGCGGATCTCCACCCCCATCGCACGGCGCTCTTCGGTGGCTTTTAGAGCAGTGGTATCCACTTTGATCTCCACATCGTCCCAGTCATCGGTGCGGAAGACGGAGGCAGGGAGGCCGTCGCTGTTCACGAGGTTCGCTCCTTCGGGATTCGCGGCCCAGGCATAGCGCACGGCCACGGGAGCCTTCACATCGGCGCTGCTCACGAGCACACTGTCGGTGCCGTCGATCTTCGCATCGGCCCACTTCCACACTTTGTCAGACGCGGCGATCTCGAAGCGCTTCAAAGCGCCGCCATCGCGTGATTTAAGCCCAACGCCGCTTTGATCAAAGGTGACGCGGATCGCGCCTTCTTTAACCAAACTCGATTTGAAGAGCGGCCCGGAGTAGATCAGCTCCTTGTCGTAGTCTTTGGCCAGAGCCCAGCGTGCGAGACGTTCGCCGGGGTCTTTTTTGTTCTTCGGATGGATGTCGTTCGCCTCGCCGACGTCATTGGTAATCGCCATGCCGGTCTTCGGCGTCGTCGCGAGCACAAGGCGCATGCGGTCCTGGCAAAGCGCCCACGGATCAGGCGTGCCGGGCTCTGTGGAGGGCGCGTGATAGCTGGCGAGTTGCACATAATAAAAGCTGAATTCATCCGCCCAGCGCTTACGCCAGTCGTTGATCATCAGCGGCAGCGTTTGGTCATACGGCACCGCGCCGGGCTTCGCATTGCCTTCGCCCTGATACCAGATCGCCCCGCGCATCGTGTAACCGACGAACGGATGAATCATCGCCGCATAAAGCACGCCCGGCCGGCCCTCGGTGCGCAGCGGACGCTTCGGCGCATCCGGCTTCTTCGGCAGACGTTTGCGATCCACCTCCGGTTTGCCCTTCGCCGCGGCCATCGTGGCCTTCCACTGCTCCAGCTTCGTCGCATAAGCCGCGTCCGCCTTCGCCTGATCAAAGCTCGCTTCGTCCTTCAGCATCGCATCCACGAGCACTTTCGTGCCCGGCAGCGTGTTCAGCGCCTCGCGACTCGTAAACGTCTCCACCGGCTTGCCACCCCAGGCGGATTTGATCACCCCGACAGGCACACCGAGCTCCAGATGCAGCTTCCGCGCAAAGAAGAACGCCACCGCCGAGTAATCCGGAACCGTTTCCGGCGTCGCCGCCTTCCACGAGCCTTCGATGTCCGCCTGATTCTTCTCCGCCGTCACCAGCGGCGCGTTGAACATGCGCAGCGCCTGATGATTCGACTCCGCGATAAGCGCTGCATACTCCGGCGAGCGATTCATCGTGTAAAACATGTTCGACTGCCCCGACGCGAACCACACCTCGCCCACCAGCACATCCTGGATCTCAATCTTGTCCTTGCCCGCCGAAATCGTCAGCACCGCGCCCTTCTCATCCGCAGCACCTGTTTCAATCTGCGCCCGCCACTTGCCATCCGCGCCCGCTTTGGCACTCGCCGACTTGCCTTTGAAAGCCACGCTCACCTGTGTCCCCGCATCCGCCTTCCCCCAAATCGCTGCCGCACGTTCGCGCTGCAGGATCATGTGATCGCTGAAGAAGTGCGGCACGCTCAATTCGGCAAAGAGCAGGCCCGGCGTGAGAAGAAGGAGGCTGAGGAGAGATTTCATGAACTGGACGATCCGAAACGACAGGAAGGCGGCGGATGTTACCACTGGTTGATTCACGGCAACGCATCTAGATGGTAGTTTTTCATCCACCACGCGAGCTTTTCGGCATCCGTCGGCTCGCCCTTGCCGAGGCGCTTTTTCCAGTTGCGCTGATAGTCGGCGCGTTTCGCCTTTTGGATGTCAGCGAGAGGTGGTCCGGTGCTGGGATCACCGGAGGCACCTTGGTCCTTCGATTCGATGATCCAGGTGTCGAGGCGTTGGATGAAGTCGGCGGTCGCTTTGGCATCACGGATGGCGTGGAGGCCTTGCAGATCAGCTTTGAGGTCAAAAAGCTCCGTTTCAGGTCGCGTGGGTGCGAGCCATTGCGCTGGAAAGGCGGCTAGCTTGTCTTCGCGTTGCAACTCACGCAGCAGCGGCATGCCGGGGTATTGATCCTCTTTGTAGCTGGACCAGTTCAGCCGCGATTGCCCGGGAGAAAAGTGCCGCACAAACCAACGATCCGGCGTGATGACGGCGCGGATACGATCCATGGCATCGCCACAGCGATCCCGCGCGGCGAAGAGCTGCTCACGAGCCGGGAAATCGCCACTGAGGATGGCTTTGCCCTGCATCCACTCCGGCACGGGCAATCCGGCGATCTTCAAAGCCGAGGGCGCGAGGTCGATGAGGCTTACGAGGCGCTCCTCGACCTGATTTGCCGTGATATTCGGTCCGCGCACGATCAGGGGCACCTGCAAACCTTCGACGCTGAGCCATTGCTTTCCCCAGGGCATCGGGCGGCCGTGATCGGCGAAGAACATCACGATGGTGTTGTCGAGCACACCTTCCGCCCGGAGCTGATCGAGAATCGCCCCCACACGCTGATCCACGACCTCCACGCTGCGCTGATACGCATACCAATCGCGACGCACGAGCGGATGATCCGGGTAGTTTTCCGGCAACTTGATCGCCGCCAGCGCGGCTTCATCAAACGACTCCGGAATCGGGAATGGCCGATGCGGCTCGGTGATCTGAAACTGCGCAAAGAACGGCTGCCCCGGCTTCCGCTTCCGCCAGTCGTCGCCATCGAAGAGCTGCTTCGCATCGTGGGCAAAGTTGTAGTGCGTCTTGCCCTTCGTGATCTTCTTGCCGCTGCGCACGGTGCCCGGCGCAGCCGCGTTCGTCACAAACCAACCCGCCTCACGCAGGATGGTCGGAAGCGGCTTGTAGGGCGCGGGCAGCGGCTGCGGATTCTCCGTGTCATGCGGATGCAGTCCCGTTGTCGTTTGATAGCATCCCAGGATGAAAGCCGAGCGCGAGGAACTGCACACCGGAGCCGTCGAGTAAGCCCGGGTGTAGCGTCGCCCCACCGCTGCGAGCTGATCGAGATGCGGTGTCTTCACCTGCGCCAGCCCATACGCCCCCGTGTCCGGCGACATGTCATCCGCGATGATCCACACAATGTTCGGCGGTGCGGCGAGACAGGCGGTGGCGAGCAGGGAAAGAGCGACAAGGAGATTCTTCATGATCGTAAAACGAGTTTTCCAACTCGTTGGTTGGGAAACTTGGCGGAACAAAATCAAGGGTTGGAAAACTCGTGCTACACAAACAGCCCGTCCAGCGTGCCGGTGCTCACATTGTTAAAGCTCGCTGTCTCCACGCCGAACTGCTGCGCCAGCGTGAGGTGCAGATTCGCCAGCGGCGTGCCTTTGGCGAAAACCGCATGCTGGCCGGTCTTTACGCGAC
>JBIKIA010000290.1:0-6202 GCA_044361885.1 Prosthecobacter sp.
CACTGAGCAAGAGCTTCACCTCCACGGCGGTCGGGTTGGCGGAAGCGGAAGGGAAACTCAGTCTGGAAGATCCCGTGTTGAAGTTTTTCAAAGACGAGGTGCCTGCGGAACCGGGTGAGAATCTTAAAGCGATGCGCGTTCGCGATTTGCTTTCCATGAGCGGTGGGCATGATGTCGAACCGAAGTTTGTGATCGATCAAGGGCCGTCGGTAAAAGGCTTTCTGGCGCATCCGGTCATGCACAAGCCGGGCACTTGGTTTCGCTACAACACACCGGGCAGCTACATGCTCTCCGCCATCGTCACCAAGGCCACAGGGCAGAGCGTGCTCGACTTCTTGAAGCCACGCTTGTTTGAGCCGCTCGGTATCGAGAATCCCGACTGGGGCGCTACGACTGAAGGTTACAGCCTGGGTGGCTACGGACTCTTCATTCGCACCGAGGACATCGCCAAGTTTGGTCAGCTCTATTTGCAGAAGGGCAAGTGGAACGGCAAGCAACTGCTGCCGGAGAAGTGGGTCGAGCAGGCCACCGCCAAGCATGTGGACAACAGCAAGGCCCCGAGCGGCAGAACCTCGGACTGGCAGCAAGGTTACGGCTTTCAATTCTGGCGCTGCCAACACAACGCCTATCGCGGTGATGGCCGTGACGGACAGATTTGCCTCGTGATGCCGGAACACGATGCCGTGATCGCCATCACCGCTCAGACAGGGCAGATGCAGACCGAATTGGATCTGGTGTGGAGCAAAATCCTGCCAGCTTTTCGTTCGGAAGCTTTGCCTGTTGATCCCGCCGAGCAAGAGAAGCTCAAGCAGGCGGCTGCACAACTCACGGCCCATCCCGCCAAGAAGTAGCGCTCAATGGCGTGAAGTCGTGAATCTGATCAACGGTAGCGGCGTATGTATTTGATCGCGCATCCATGTCCTCGAACCTGATCCATCTTCGCTATTCGAAACACCGACCTGATCGGATGCCATGGATGTCCGTGCTCATCATGGGGATGATGTTTGTCATTCCAGCAACTAAGGCCGAAAATCCGGCGCAGGTATTGTTCGCAAAGCACTGCGAGAAATGCCACTCGGGGGCCAAGCCAAAAGGCCACTTTGCCATCGAGAGTTTGTCGGACGACTTCTCAGACAAGAAAATCCGCGAGCATTGGCTTGCCGTGTTGCAGCAACTCAAGAACGGTGACATGCCGCCGAAAGAGAAGCCGCGTCCGCCAACCAACGAGATGGAAACCGTGACGGAGTGGATCAACACAAAAGTTGCCAAAGCGGAGATCGACTACAGGGAAAAGGAAGGCCGCGTGGTGATGCGCAGGCTGAATCGTGCGGAGTATGCGAACACCGTGCGCGATCTACTTGGCGTGGAGGTCGATTTGTCAGATTTGCTGCCGCTCGATACCTCGACGAACGGCTTCGATAACAACGCCGAGCTACTACACACTTCGTCATTTTTATTGCGCAACTACCTCGATGCTGCGGATCGCGTGCTCGATGAAGCCATCGCGAACGAACCGGAGCCGTGGATTCAAAAAAAGCGCTTCGACATCAGGGAAGAGCGGACCGTCAAAGCCACTGGTAGTGTTTACCGACATACCGACGACGGCGTGGCCATCTTCGCGACTTGGGAGTCGGCGAACATCCGCGTGACGATGTGGAATTTCCGCAGCCACGTGCGCGGGAAGTATCGCTTCCGCATCTCCGGCTACGGTTTCCAAAGCGAAGGCAAACCCATCACCTTCCGCGTCACCGCTGGCACGCTCAAAGAAGTGACTGAAGAGC
Organism: Prosthecobacter sp.; assembly: GCA_044361885.1. Classification (GTDB taxonomy): domain Bacteria; phylum Verrucomicrobiota; class Verrucomicrobiia; order Verrucomicrobiales; family Verrucomicrobiaceae; genus Prosthecobacter. The sequence goes on from JBIKIA010000290.1 coordinate 1,782, forward strand.
ATCTCATCGACTACTTTGCCGTGCCTGCCGACAAACCGACAGTGATCGAGTTCACCGAGCAACTCGAGCCTGAAAACCGCATTCGCATTCTCGCTGAAGATTTGCCCGCGACGCCGCCCACGGTTGAAAAAATCGGTGCTGACAAATACACCGGCCCTGGACTCGTGATCCAGTGGGTCGATGTGGAAGGTCCCATTCTGGAGTCCTGGCCACCACCGAGTCACAAGGCGATCTTTGGCGATCTCAAGCAGACTCGCCTCTCGCCCGAACGCTACGAGGTCACCTCACAGCAGTCGATGATCGATGCCGAGCGCATCCTTCGCGAGTTCGCACGCCGTGCCTTTCGCCGAAACGTCAGCGATGAGGACATCAAGCCCTTCCTCGCACGCGTGAAGTCGAAGCTGGATCAAAAGTCCACCTTTGAGCAGGCGATGCGCGTTGGACTCAAAGGCATTCTCGTTTCGCCCGAATTCCTTTTCCTTCGCGAAAAAGGGCCGAAGCTCGATGACTTCGCTCTTGCCAGCCGCCTATCGTATTTCCTCTGGAGTTCGATGCCTGATGAGACGCTCTTCAAACTCGCCGCCGCAAACAAGCTGCATGAGGCGGAGGCGCTTCGTCAGCAAGTCGAGCGCTTGCTCAGCGACCCCAAAGCCAAGGCCTTCAACACCAACTTCACCGGCCAATGGCTCAGCCTCCGTGCCATTGATGCCACCTTGCCTGACCGCACGCTCTACCCCGAGTATGACGACATCCTCAAAACGTCGATGCTCAAGGAAACGTCGTTGTTTTTCGACGAAGTGCTGAAAAACGACCTGCCCCTGACCCACTTTGTCAGTTCCGACTTCACCTTCCTCAACGCACGCCTTGCGAAGCACTACGGCATCCCCGGCATCGAAGGCATGGACATGCGCAAAGTCACACTGCCAGCCGACAGTCATCGTGGCGGACTGCTCACCATGGGCAGCGTGCTCAAAGTCACCGCCAACGGCACCACGACATCGCCCATCATTCGCGGCTCCTGGGTGCTGGAGCGCATCCTCGGCACGCCACCGGCGAAACCGCCGGCCGATGTCGAAGCCATCGAGCCTGACATCCGCGGAGCCACCACGATCCGTGAGCAACTCGCCAAGCATCGCAACGTCGAAAGCTGTGCCACCTGCCATCGCAAGATCGATCCACCGGGCTTCGCTCTCGAAAGCTTTGATGTCATCGGCGGCTGGCGTGACCACTACCGCGCCCTCACCAACGGCGGCGAAAAAGATGCTTCAGGCCGTCGCGTGAAACGCGGCCCCGCCGTGGATCCCAGCGACGCACTGCTCGATGGACGCCGTTTCCTCGACATCGACGACTACAAGAAGCTCATCCTCGAAGACAAAGACCAACTCGCCCGCAACCTCACCGAAAAACTCCTCACCTACGGCACCGGCGCAGCCCCCACACACGCCGACAAGCCCCAGATCGAAACCATCGTCAGCAACCTCCGCGACAAGAGTTACGGTTTAAAATCGTTGATCCACGAGGTCGTTCAAAGCCCCCTGTTTCAGAGCAAGTAGCCATTGGTTAAATCGAACCCATCATGAACATCCATCGCCGCCATTTCATCCGCTCCACGGGCATCTCGCTCGCGCTCCCATGGCTCGATATCTTCGCAGAGGACTCCAAGCGTGCTTCAAACGCCCAGCAGCCGCCGCGTCGCATGATCTGCGTCTGTGCGCCGCTAGGATTGCATCCGGACAACTTTTTCCCAACGCAATCCGGCAAGGATTACGCGCTCTCGCCTTACCTCGACATCCTCAAGGACTATCGCGATGAGTTCACTGTCATCTCAGGTCTGGCTCATGCTGGCATGGGTTCCAGCTTTGCCCATCAGGCCTCAGCCAGCTTCCTCACGGGTGCGCCAGGTGCAGGAAGGCCTGGCTTTCGCAATGCGATCTCGCTCGATCAACTCGCCGCCGACCACATTGGCACGCAGACGCGATTCCCGAGTCTCGCTCTCTCCGGTGAAGGCTCTGGCGGTCTGTCGTGGACTCGCACCGGGGCATTGATCGCCGCGGACAATTCGCCTTCCCGAGTTTTCGCCCGTTTGTTCCTCAAAGGCCAATCGGACGATGTTCAGAACCAACTCAACCGCCTCGAAGATGGGCGCAGCATTCTCGATGATGTCAGTGCTCAAGCAAAGTCGCTGCGCACCAATCTCGGCAGTGAAGACCGCGACAAGCTCGACGAATACCTCACCAGTGTCCGCGAGCTGGAGCAGCGGATGGTCAACGATGAAAGCTGGGCCAAGAAACCGAAGCCCAAGGTCAATGTCGAGCAGCCCAAAGACATTCCCAACGCCGCTGACCTCATCGGACGCACTCGATTGCTCTTTGATCTCAGCCATCTCGCGCTGCAAACCGACTCCACACGGCTGATCACCATCATGCTCGCCGGGTCCACCTTTGCGCCGCCGATCAAGGGTGTGTCACTCGGCCATCACGACCTCTCGCATCACGGGAAAGACCCAGGCAAGCTCGCGCAGCTCAAGATTGTCGAAGAGGAAACCATGAAGACCGTGCGCGACCTGCTGTCCAAGCTCAAGCAGTCCCATGAAGGCGACTCCAATCTGCTCCACCGCACCACCGTCTTCCTCGGCAGCAATCTTGGCGATGGCAGTAGCCACTCCACCAAGAACCTGCCCGTGCTCCTCGCGGGTGGTGGTTTCCAGCATGGTCAGCATCTCCCGTTCGATGCCAACAACCCACCACCGCTGTGCAATCTCTACGTCAACATGCTCCAACGCCTCGGCATCGAGACCGACAAGTTCGGCACGAGCACCGGGACGCTGACGGGCTTGGAGATGAAGCGCGGATAAATGCTTCCACTAACGCAGCAAGAACGTCGCGAACTGATCCCAAGCCGCCGTTTTTGCCAGGAGCGAACTCGCGACGGAAAACACCACCAGCATGAACACGGCGATGGCCAGCCAGACATCGAAGGCTTTCGACAGCAGTGATTTGATGACCAGCAGTGCCACACCGATCAGCACGGTCGAGAGAAACGCGGTGAACCAGACCTCCAGCGCGGTTCCGGCATACCAGATGTTGAATATTTCAATGCGGCCGATGGCGGCGGAGCAGATCGTCAGCGTGGCAACCAGCATCATGGGCCGGTGAATCTCCGGGCGCTTCCGCTGCCACACACCGATGATCACGAACAAAAGAAATGCCACGATGCTCATCAAGGGCACCGTCAGGAATTCCTTCGGCGTGAGACCTGCGATGCGCATCTCAGGTGGCGCGAAACGCATTGCCGCCACACCGGTTTGCCAGCCGAGGAAGAACATGACGAGTGCCAGCACCGCACCGATGCGACCCAGCAGCATGTGCGCTTTCCGATTTCGGCTCGCGATCAAGACGGGTTGAATCACCGACAGCAGAATCCACGCTGTCATCGCGATGCCATGGGAGATCAGGAGAGTGCGGATGGGCGGCGTCAAAGGACGTCCTGGGTAGGCTCCACCACCCAAGTAAAAGTGCCGGAAGCCGATGATGGTCAGCACCAGCAGCAGCAACGCCGCCAGGGAGTAGAAGTAACGTGTCGAATTCGAGCGCGGAGATGAAATGGGATTCATGGCAAGAAGTGAGCGATGCTAACCGTGGCTTCCACTTGGTCAATATTCGTCACCAAAATGAGCCTGCTGTCGCCGATCTGACGAAGTGTGGCAACCTTCGTTCTTGTCTCTGATCTTAGCTTCCTATATGCTACAGGAATTCCAGGGTGAGCTAAGTAATTTCTCCCTGCTGCTCTTTGACATCCCTTTCGCGGCGGCTGGGAGATTATCATCCCGCCGCCGTTCACTTTCCTGCAGTGTTCGTCCTCAGAACTGTCGTGGCCCGGCCCGTTTTTATGACATCGGGAGCTTGTGACCTGGACTGACTTGTCATGCCTTCACTGGAAGACAGCACCCTTGTTCACGGGCACCCACCTCGTCTCCTTGGGATACGAGGCCCCCAGATCGAACGGCACAAGGTGGGAATCCAAAGCGCTCCGGCTTTTGTCGGGGCGCTTTCTTTTGGGATGCTACGTCAGCATGGCAAGACGCTCGGCCAGAAGGGCGGGCTTGTCAGCCGGTCCGCTGATCTCCATTTCCTTGGGTTTGGCGGTTAGATCGGCTTCATCAAAGACACGCACGGCCATGTGGAGCTGGCCGTTCGCGATCCAAGTGTGCGCTCCGACGGGCGTCTGGCAGCCTGCACCGAGCAGTCGTAGATACTCGCGCTCAGCGGTGACGCGAATCTCGGTCTCGGCATGATTAATGGCGCGCAGTGTAGCAAGCGTGGCTTCATCTCCCGAACGACATTCGATGGCGATGGCCCCCTGCCCTGCTGCAGGGAGAAACTTCACCGGATCAAGCGTGAGCCCATGAATGCAGTGCCCGT
>JBIKIA010000291.1:0-6164 GCA_044361885.1 Prosthecobacter sp.
AAATTTCGCCGAACGGGCCAAGGCAACGCTGACTTACCTCTTGAGCCAGACAGCGGATGCGGAGACAGTTAGATGTAGAATGAGTTTCAACTCAGGGGAGTGAATTCCAATAGCCGTAGAATCGTCACTCTTGAGAGGGAGGCGGGCCAGTGTGGGCGTCACGGCAGCTTCAGAGGAACATAGGCGGCGGCGAGGTCGATCTTGAATCGCCAGCCCACGACTTCATCGGGTTGATCGGCAGCGCGTTTGAAGTTCAGAGTCACGGCGCAGTCCTCGCGGCGGAGCTTGTAGGGGAGCTGGTAGGTGACGGTCATGGTGGTCGGGTCATAGCGGGCGGGAACGGTGCCAAGACCTGCGACACGCAATCTGACTGTCTCCGGGATCACTGTGCCGAGGCGGGCGAGCCTGGCGGTGATGATGGGCTGGCGCTCTTTGATCAGCTCTTCAGGGACGGGGGAAAGCTCGACGAGGGCATGGCCTTTGTCGTCCTTGGCACTTGAGGTGAGGAAGTGGCTCGAAGACACGTCGCCCCGGCCACGGAAGCTGGTGGCGAGTTTGAAGTTCGTGTCGCTGTCCCCATGAATGATGTAGCGCCCCAGCTTCCCCAGCGGAGTGTCCCAGGTGACTTTTTGATTGTTCACGGTGATCAGGGTTTCATAACCGACCTGATGCGCGAGTTCGGTGGTGCTTTCGTCAAAGATGCCGAAGGGGTAGGCGAAGGAGGTGCAGGCGATGCCGAGGTTCTTTTCGAGGAATTCCTTCGAGTCCTTCAGCTCACCGAGCAGCCAGAGCTGCTGATCGGCCTCGGTGCGGTTCTTTTTTCCGCGCAGGCTTTCGTGGGAGACGCTGTGGCTGCCAACATCACAGCCGTTCTTCATCATCTCGCGGATCTGCTCCCAGCTCAGGGAGCGGCCGCCGATGTTCACATACTTTTTGTAGAGGTAGATGGTGAAGGGGAAGCCGTACTCTTTCAGCACGGGATAGGCAAAGGTGTGCACGCCCTCCCAGCCGTCATCCATGGTGATGACGATGGCCTCCTCGGGGATGTTTTTCTTTCCCTTCCGCCACTCCAAAACATCGCTCAGGGGGATGACGGGGATGCCGGCATCCTTGATGGCCTTCATCTGCTCGGCGAACTTGGTGCCGTTGATCAGCATCGGGCTGCCTCCGCGTGCTTTGAAATCGTGGTAGCCGAGGATGGAGACGACGGCGGATTTGTTCAGCTCGAAGGCGGTGGCCTTGGGTACTTCCACCTCGGGTTTCACGGCTTCAAAGACGGCGCTGTTCAGCACTTTGGCCTCCAAGGCCTGCTGCTCGGGCGTGAGCACGGGTTCGGCCTTCTTTTTCGGGGCTTCTTCAACCGGCGTGGTGAGCCCTGCCAGCCGGGCAAGGCGGTCGAGCTTCGACTCGATGCGCTTGCACGAGGAGAGGCAGGTGAGTGCTGCGAGGAGACAGATCGGGAGAAACCGCATGGGCTCGGTTTAAACGACGATGCCAGTGGGCGCAACCTCCCGCCCAAGCCGCTCTTGCAAAGGGGGCTGCCTTGTTCAATCTGACGAGTGCTCCGAACCCTCCTCAAATCCAAAATCCACCGCGCCACCGTCACTGACTCCAATGTTCAATACGAAGGGAGCATCACGATCCCGACGGATCTGATGGAAGCGGCGGATCTGTGGGAGGGGGAGAAGGTGCTGGTGACCTCGATCACGAACGGCCAGCGTCTGGAAACCTATGTGATCACGGCTCCGGCGGGCTCGGGGATGATCGTGGTGAATGGAGCGGCGGCACATCGCATCAGCACCGGGCACATGATCACGATCATGGCCTTCGGCCAAAGCGAGACGCCGGTGGTGCCGAAGCGTCTGCTTATGAATGCCCAAAATGAGATCGTGAACACCACGGTTCTCTGATCACGCGCGCGGTGCTTCGACACTGCGCAGCACGCTGTCCAGCACCTGATCCACGGTCTGGCCTGAGATGGAAACCTCCGGCGTCAGAGCGACTCGGTGACGCAACACGGGAAGGCTGGCGCGCTTCACATCCCCAGGGGTGATGAAGGTACGGCCTTCCATGAGGGCGTAGGACTTCGCCACTCGCACGAGGGCGATGGCTCCGCGTGTGCCGGCACCGAGGGAGATGGCCCCGTGATGACGCGTGGCGCGGGTGATGGCGACGGCGTAGTTCACCACGCTTTCGACCGCCTCCACGGCAGCCGCTTCGGCCTGCGCCTGGAGGATGTCCTCCGTGGTGCAGACCTGGCCGATCTGATCCGCCGTGAGTCCACGACCTGCGGCAGCGGATGACACCGCACGCACGATCCATGCCTCCTGGGCAGCAGCAGGATAGTCGATCACGACCTTGAGAAGGAAGCGGTCGAGCTGGGCCTCGGGCAGCGGATAGGTGCCTTCCTGCTCGATGGGGTTCTGCGTGGCGAAGGTCATGAAGGGCGGCACGAGCGCGTGTGTCTCGCCATCGATGGTTACCTGCGTTTCCTGCATGACTTCGAGCAGGGAAGACTGCGTCTTGGCGGGAGCACGATTGATCTCATCTGCCAGCAGGAGCTGGGTGAAGACCGGGCCACGACGCACGCGGAAGCTCTGGCTTCCGAGATCGTAAAGTGTGTGTCCCGTGACATCGGAGGGCATGAGATCGGGCGTGAACTGGATGCGCCGGAACTGCGCGCCAAAGGTGCGGCTGAGGGCGAGCACGAGATGCGTTTTGCCCAGGCCAGGCTTGCCTTCCAGAAGCACGTGTCCACCCGCGAGCAGCGCGGCGAGACATTGCTGGATGACCTCGGGCTGGCCGATGAAGACCTGCTCTACGGCTGCTCGAATGGCGCGCATGATCTCTGTCGAGCGCGGCATCGGCGGCGGAGCAGGAGGCGCATAGACGCTTTCATCGGGAAGTGGGATGGGCGGAGTTTCAGATGTCATGGCGGTGAGGTTTTAATGGAGTGAGTTTTTCAGGGATTGCAGGTCCTGGATGTGGCGGACGAAGTCGCGCGTGGCGGGTTTCTCCGCTGCTTCAAAGGCGGCGCGGATGCGTGGCTCGGGGAGGTCGCTGCGCTCGGTGAGGATCTCGATGATGGCCGAGTCGTTGTGATGGATGAGATGCGGGTAAAGCCGCGTGGCACGGGCGCGCACGGCATCCGCCGCCGCGGCCAGCAGGATGTCCCCGCGCCTCATGCGATAGAAGAAACCTCCCAGCGCGCTGATGTGCTCGAAGAAGTGCTTTGTGTCATGCAGCACCACCTGACGCTGCGGTCCGAAGCGTGGCAGATAGATCCACAGCCAGATCACGGTGAGCAAGGCGAGCCCGATGAGCGGCATCCACGCGCGCTTCCAGAGCAGCGCCCAGAAGCTGGTGCCGAGAGAGACGATGAACTGCACATGCTGCGCGTCATCACCGACGAGATCGACGAGCAGTTGCGCGTGGTCGCCATCGTCGATGAAGCGATTGCGGAAAGGTCGCGCGTGATTCAGCAACGTCACTAGTCCATGACCGTGGATCAATGAGAGCGCGGTGTGTTTGCCATCCTTGCCCACCGCCCATTCACTGCTGCGAAGTTTCCGGTCGAGCTGGAGATGAACGATGGAGGGGAAGGTGAGCTTGTAGGTCGTGCCGTCTGCTTGGAGTTCATCCGTCTGCGTTGGCACATCTTCGGGTTCCTTGATGCGCGGCTTCTTCTTCGCGGGCTCCTTCGTTTTAGTTTCCTTCGTTTCGGGTTCTTTCTTGGGCTCTTCAGCCTTGGGGGCAGGCTTTATCTCCTCGGCCTTCTTGTCCTCGGCCTTCTTGTCCTCGGCCTTCTTGTCCTCGGCCTTCTTAGCCTTGGCATCGTCATCCTTCTTCTTCTCGCCGTCCTTCTTATTGAGGCGCTTGCGCATGTAGTCAGGCATCACTTTCTCCAGCCAGGTGTCGAGGCCGAGCATCTTCACCTGCATGCCTTCGAGGATGGGATCTTTGCGCTCGGCATTGCCGGTGTAGCCGTAGGTGCTGCCGCTGCTGAAGAGGCCCCAGTCATTGTAGGGCGCGCAGCCGGCCATGGCATAGATCAGGTGACCGCCATCGTCCGCCCATTTCAAAAGCTGCCGCGCGCGTGCCTCGGGCATCCCGGCTTCAGCCGAGATGATGATGACTCCGCCATCCGACTCGGGCAGAGTTTTCAGCGTGGGCAGGCGCTCGGTGTAGTGGCCTTCTTGGATCAGCAATTGCTGCGCGGCGAGGAAGGGATCTGTCCGCGCCTTGCCTTTGTAGCCGAGCGGGATGGTCACGTCCTCCCACGTTCCATCGCAACTGCTCAGCAGCATCACGCTGGCGATGAGCATGACCTGAACGATGACGCTCTGCGCGCGCGGTGCCGGAGCATGGTTGGAAAAGGGCCACGTCTGGCAAAGTGTCTCGAACTCCGCAGGTTGCGCCTCTCTTCCCGCATACGCCGCACGCACCCAGACAAGCGTGAGTTGGCGGAAGAACTGCATCACCGGCCCCTCGACCACGGCGGAGGCTTTGATAAGGCAATCGTCCTCCGTGTCGCTATCTCGGATGGCCAGACGCCGCTGCTCCACCAGTCGTGAAAGCGCTCCGCGATACAGCAGACTCAGCGCCTCGCGCACATGCCCGGCATTCCAGGCGGCACGCGCCGCAGCCACGATGTCCTCCGGCAGACTGTCCCGCGTGATCGCCATGCCCATGATGACTCGCGGCGTGGCTTCAGGAGCATGGGTGCGAGGCGAGCGAGGTCCGTTCGTGTAGTTCCGGCTGTATTGCACCAGCCACCAGATCACGTAGCCGAGCAAGGCCGCCAGCGCCGCATAGCCCAAGATCCACAGCAAGACGGCAAACAAGCCCCCAATGCCCGCATTGGCCTCCGATGCCGCCGGCATCCACACCGGTGTGGTGCGTGAGTGCTCTTTGAATTCTTCCTGCGTCAGGATCTCCTCCACGGCCTTCTTCGCTTCCGAGACTTCTTCCGTCACCACCGTTGGTTTGGCATCAGCGGCTGAAATCATGCCCGGCAGGGCAAAGGCAAACGCCAGCAGCGCCACGACCACGGGGCGCAGTCGCGCGGCGAGCCTACGGAAGGTCAGCTCGATGTCCCAGCCTTCCAGCTTGGTCCGTGAGTTCAGATACAGTCCGAAACCCGCGCCCACATAAAAGGGCTCGATGATCGTCATGGCGATGAGGTAAAGCACGTTGCTGAACCACTGCTGCGCGTTCGTTGTTTGAAAGTAGGATTCCGGGTCCTGCACGATGCTGCTGAAGTCCGGCAATCCATCCGCCGGGCCGAGACTGCTGGCGAGCGCGCTCAAGCCGAGCCAGACGGCGATCTCCAGCTTGATGAACACCCAGGACAAACTCGCGCCGCTGCTGCCGCCATCCATGGCGAGGGTGGTCACGCGCTTGCTCGCCGCCTTGCCCGACTGGCCTTCCAGCATCAGCACTGGCAGCGCGAAGCTGCGGATGAAGCTCAGCCTCCGCCACAGCAGCGCGGGCAGCAAAAAGCGTGACCACAGGCGCGGCCACTCGCGCAGCGTCTCCTTCACCGTCGGGCGTGAACCAAAAGCGGCGCGGCTGAGATGGAAGAGCGGCACGCGGTCGTAGAGCGGCTTCAGCCACCACGCGGCCAGACTGAACCACATGGGCTGATCCCAAAGCAGCACGCCGAGCACGATCCACACAGGCACCACGGTGATGAGCCAGAGCAGCATCACGCGGCCATAGTCACGCCGCGTCATCGCACAGCCGAGATCCACCGCCTCCCAGGGCTGGCGAGGGCGCAGGGCCACCGTCAGATCCTCAAGCCTCATTCCGCCGCCTCCCGCACAGGAAAAGATAACTCAGCGTCAGCGTCCACATCACGGCGCCAAAGCTGTACTTGATGGCAGGCTGCATCGGGTTCGCCGACCAGAAGCCCTCAATGATGGCCGCAAAGGAGGTCATCAGCACCGCGCCACCGATCAGCACCAGCGCCTTCCGCCCGCTGAGCACCAGCGCCGTCTTCCGATCATACGGGCCGGGCTTCACGATGCCCAGCCCGAGGCGCATCCCCGCCATGCCCGCCACGATCACGCCCATCAGTTCCGGTGCGGAATGACCTGCCACAAAGCTGTAAAACGTCGCCGGATTGCAGGCGTGATGCACGTAGCCCGTCGCCGCGCCTATGT
>JBIKIA010000292.1:0-6160 GCA_044361885.1 Prosthecobacter sp.
ACCGTAAGGGTGAATGTTTTAAGCCCCCCTGTGGTGTAGGTGTGACTTGCGGAGATTTCGTTGGCATTGGTAACTGAGCCTGTGGCGGTTGCCGTGCCGTCACCAAAGTCGAGGACATAGGTCTGAGCACCAGTGCCGCCCCAAGTGCGCCCCCAAACGGTAATGGCCTGATTAATCGCAGCCTTGCCATAGTTGGCACTCTGAGAGTGGCTCGGCATCACGCTGACTTTCAACTGGGCTTGAGCTTCAGCCATCACGCCAAAGGCGATAAGCAGTAGCGCGACGATCTTGCTTGCTGAACTACTCAGCAATGGGGCGATTGCGTTTCTTTTGTATGGTTTCATAGATATGCAGTTTTTGATTTTACTTTAGCTGGAAAAGTTTGCTGGAAACCCAATACTCTTTTTTCATCTCAACGTTAAGGAGGTGGGCAGCTATGCGGGTTTATGCGTAGTGAAAGATTTGAGGAGTGATTAATTTTTGGGTTACCTCATATTCGTTAGTATTTATCCTAACCCGCTTGCGCGACAAGAAAAAAACGTTCAATTCACCCCAACCCTGAGCGAATTTTGTTCATTTTTGATAAAACCTTCCTATCCATTAAAAAACATGCATCCACTTCGGCTCAAAGCTCAGTGCTGCCTTAGGTTCAAAGTCCGTAATAATTATCCACTAATTAATAGGCATACATGAGCCCATGCCAAAACCTCCCTTCAGCCCGTGAATAGCCTGTGGCTAAGGAACGCCCCGGTCATGGAGCGGCCCTTCTTAGCCGAAGACCGAACCCCGGTTGGGGTTCCCCAATGGGCAACATCGTGTCCAACGAGGGTAACAGGTGATAGGGGGGGCTCCGCTGAAGTTCAGGTCGCATCCCAGCCTAAGCACCGCCGACCTACACATTCGCTTTCAGGGGTAGGAGCGACCCGCCCGGTGAGGTGAAGACGGCGGCCCCGAATGCGGAGATCTCCACGACGAGCAGCAACTCGAACCCTGTGTTCCTCTTGAGCCAAGTCGCGGATGAGGATTACAATCAGACGCAGGCGCTCTTTAGCAAAGTGGACGAGCTGGCCCTGGCGCTGCGCCTTTTGAAACAACTCTGTGACAAGTCCACTTTGAGCGTTGCATTCGCCCCCTGCCGCCTAGAGTCGCGCTCCTCGTTTCGTCTTTCAGATTTCCTCATCATGTCTCATAAAGTCCTCATCATCGGAGCCGGCGGCGTCGGCCGCGTCGTCACTCACAAATGCGCCCAGCTTCCCGAAGTCTTCGGTGAAATCATGCTGGCCTCCCGCACGAAGTCGAAGTGCGATGCCATCGCCGCTGAACTGAAGCGTCCGATTCAAACCTCTGCGGTGGATGCAGACAATGTGCCCGAGCTTGTGGCCCTGCTGCAGAGCTACCAGCCTGAGGTCGTGATCAACGTGGCGCTTCCTTATCAGGATCTCACCATCATGGACGCCTGCCTCGAAGCCGGTGTGAATTACATCGACACGGCGAACTACGAGCCCCGCGATGTGGCGAAGTTTGAGTACCACTGGCAGTGGGCGTATCAGGAGAAGTTCAAGGCGGCCGGTCTCACCGCGCTGCTCGGCTGCGGCTTTGACCCAGGCGTGACGAATGTGTACACGGCCTATGCTTTGAAGCACCACTTCAGCACGATCGACACACTCGACATCATCGACTGCAACGCGGGCGACCACGGCAAGGCATTCGCCACGAACTTCAATCCCGAGATCAATCTCCGCGAAGTGACGGCCAACGGTCGCTACTGGGAGAACGGTGCCTGGGTGGAGACAAAGCCGCTCGCCATCAAGCGCAGCTTCCCCTTCCCTGACGGCATCGGCCCGAAGAACATCTATTGCCTCTACCACGAGGAACTGGAGTCTCTGACCAAGCACATCCCCATGCGCCGTGCCCGCTTCTGGATGACCTTTGGTGACAACTACATCAAGCACATGGAAGTGCTCGTGAACGTCGGCATGACCCGCATCGACCCAGTGATGCATCAGGGCAATGCCATCATCCCCATCGAGTTCCTCAAGACACTGCTGCCCGAGCCCGGCACCCTCGGCGCTGACACCAAAGGCAAGACCTGCATTGGCAACTGGATCGAAGGCACCGGCAAGGACGGCCAGCCCAAGCGCTACTACGTGTACAACATCAAAGACCACGAAGACTGCTACAAGGAAACCAACTCCCAAGGCGTGTCCTACACCACCGGCGTGCCTGCGATGATCGCGGCGAAGCAGCTCCTCACGAACACGGAGTATCGCCAACCCGGCGTCTGGAATGTGGAGCAGCTCAATCCCGATCCCTTCATGGCCGACCTCAATGAATATGGTCTGCCTTGGCTGGAGACCTGGCCGACTGAGCCGATGCCGGGGGAGTAAGGTAAAACGAGTTTAAACTCCTCCCACTTCGCGCCTCACCTGCTCGGGGGTCCAGCCTTGCTCGCGCAGGGTGCGGAGTGACTTGGCGTCGTCGCGCTTGGCGAGACGGCGGCCTTGATCATCGAGAATGAGGCGATGGTGCTCCCAGGCGGGCATCGGCAGATGCAGCAGCTCGATGAGAAGACGATGCAGATGCGTCGCGGGCAGCAGATCCTCGCCACGCGTCACCAGCGTGATGCCCTGACGTGCGTCATCGAGCACCACGGCGAGGTGGTAGCTCGCAGGCGTGTCTTTTCGCGCCAGCACCACATCTCCAAAGATGCCCGAAGTGGCGATGAACTGCCCATGAGCGCGATCTTCCCAGCGCAGCTCTTTGCCGACGAGGCTCATCGCCCGCGCGACATCCAGCCTCAGCGCATAGGCTTCGCCCTGGGAGATGCGGTCCTGCCTTTCCCCCGCGCTGCGGTTTCGGCAGGTGCCGGGGTAAAGCGGGCCATCGGGTCCATGCGGTGCATTCCCGGCCTGGGCGATCTCTTGCTGGATGTCTTTTCGCGTGCAGAAGCAGGGATACAGAAGCCCCAGGCAATCCAGCTCCGCGAGCCCGGCACGATACACCTCCACGTGCTCGGACTGCCGGATCACGGGCAACTCCCAGGTCAGCCCGAGCCAGGCCAGATCCTCAAAGATCCCCGTCTCGTACTCAGGGCGTGCGCGGGTGGAGTCGATGTCCTCCAGCCGGACCAGAAAGAGCCCACCGTCCGCCTTTTCAGCCGCAAACAAGGCTGCATAGGCATGACCGAGGTGCAGCCAGCCGGTGGGACTGGGGGCAAAGCGGGTGATGGAGCCGGTCATGGGCTTCAGTGAAAAATGCCACGGCATCTAATCAAGGCGCATCTCGCCAAACTATGCACTCCGCTCCATCTGGGTTGACACATCGGCTGCCCGCCATGCAATGTCCTGCACATGGTTCACATTTCCATTCAAGGCCTCACCAAGCGTTTCGGCGCGCAGACCGTCCTCGATGACGTGAACCTCGAGATCGGTCAGGGGGAGCTGTTCTTTTTGCTCGGGCCGAGTGGTTGTGGGAAGACGACGCTGCTGCGCCACATCGCGGGCTTTTACCAGCCGGAAGCGGGCAACATCTTCTTCGATGAGGACAATGTAACGCGTCTGCCCGCCCACAAACGTGGCACGGGGATGATGTTTCAAAGCTATGCCCTGTGGCCGCATCTAAACGTGGCGCAGAACGTGGCTTTCGGGCTAGAAGAGCGAGGCAGGCCGAAGGACGAGATCGAGAAGCGTGTAGCGCAGGCGCTGGAACTCGTGCAGCTCGGCGGGCTCGGCTCGCGGCGCATCTCCCAACTTTCTGGAGGCCAACAACAGCGGGTGGCCTTGGCTCGGGCGCTGGTGATTCGCCCGCGCTGCCTGCTGCTGGATGAGCCGCTCTCCAATCTGGATGCCAAGCTCCGCCATGAGATGCGCTCGGAGATCCGCCGCATCTGCAAAGAGTTCGGCCTCACCGGCATCTATGTGACGCATGACCGCGATGAGGCGCTGAGCATGGCAGATCGTCTCGCCGTCATGGATGCTGGAAGGCTCGCTCAAGTCGGCACGCCGGAGGAGGTCTATCGAGACCCTGCCTCGCGCATGGTTGCCGAATTCATCGGCGAGACAAACCTCATCGAAGCCCGCGTCCGCAGCCGCAGCAGTGAGCCTGGATATTTCGAAGTGACCACTGATTTCGGCCCCCTGCGTGCCCGCACGAATCATCCTGACTGGCATCCTGAGCCGGGCACGAGCGTCACCCTTTCCATCCGTCCGGAGGCACTGACCTTCGGGCACATGCTCGACTCCACGAACCGCCTGCCCTGCCACATCGTGGACACGGTGTACCTCGGTGCCACGGTGCAGTATCAGCTCCAGATCAGCGGTGGCCCTCAGCTCAAGGTCTGTGAGATGAACCCGCGCCAGATCCGCCTGCCATCCACGGATGAAATCCGCGTCATGGCCGCCGCAGCGGATGTGGTCATGCTGCCGCAGCACTGACGCGGCGCTTTTTCTCCGCACGGAGCTGGCCACAACCCGCGGCGACGTCGATCCCCCGACGCTGGCGGATGGTGCATGGAATGCCAGCTGCCTGAACGATGCCGCTGAACACCTCCGCCGCGCTTTCCGTGCCTTCGCGGCCTTCATATCCTGCGGTTTCGTTCAGCGGGATGAGATTCACATGGGCGTCCAGCCCCGCGAGTAAAGCCGCGACACGGCGTGCATGATCAGGTGTGTCATTGGCTCCAGCGATCAGCGTCCAGGCGAAGAAGATACGCCGCCCCGTCTTGTCATTGTAGGTTCGGCACGCGGCGATGAGATCCGCGAGCGGCCAGCGCTGGTTCGCGGGGATCAGCGCGGCGCGCTCGGCCTCCGTGCTGCCATGCAGGCTGACGGCCAGATTGTAGGGCCGACCCTCCTCGGCCAGACGCAGGATGCCGGGAACGACACCGACGGTGCTGATGCTGATCTTGCTCGGGCCGATGTTTGCCCCGCGTGTGTCGCTGATGAGATCCATGGCCTTCATCACCGAGTCGTAATTGTGCAAAGGCTCGCCCATGCCCATGAGCACGAGGTTTCGCAACCGCTCACCGCGTTCGTTTAAGATGCGCCGTGCGTGCTGCACCTGTGCGACGATCTCCCCAGGTCGCAGATGGCGGACGAAGCCCATCTGCCCGGTGGCGCAAAAGACGCAGCCCATGGCGCAGCCCGCCTGCGTGCTGATGCAGGCGGTGTGCCGTCCCTTGTAGCCCATGACCACAGTTTCGATCACCTGCCCGTCGTGCAATCGCAGCAGAAACTTCTGCGTCAGTCCATCCTCACTTGGCACATGGGAGGCTACGGGAAGCACATCCAAAGTGTGTCCGTCCGGCGTACCGACATGTGCTTCGATCCAGCGTTTCAGCGGCGGCAGGAAGTGCGTGCAGGAGTTGAGATCCGTGACGGCACGGTATTGGAGGGCATTCCAAAGCGTGATGCCATGGGCGCTGCGCAGGCCATCCTGCACGACCAGTGCGATCAGCTCATCGTAGCTGAGTTCGTGAAGTAACATCGGCATCAGGGCTTCAACGCTTCTCCATTCAGGCTCATCTTCAGAAACCTCGGCAGATACACCTGGAGCGCACTCACCAACGCCTCGGCAAAGCGCTGCCGACCTTCCGGCGAGTCGCGCAAACGCACGCGGTTCGCCTCGATCTGAAGCCCGACCATCTTCGGGTTTTCAGGGATATGGCGGAAAACGGTGTAGCCGCCACGGAAGTATGGCAGGCTCGGCACCGGCATCCGAGGGCTGGGCGTGGACAGAAAGCCCCGCGCCTCAAGCAGCGCGCCGAGACTTTCCGGCCCATGGAGAAGCGCCATGTAGTCTAGGCCGGGATTCAATTCCATGAGATAGGCGAGGCTGCCTGTCTTGATGAAGGCGGGCGAGTTTAGATCAGCAGCAGGCTTTTGATAATCCTCTGCGGAGTGCAGGTAACCCAACTCCACGCGCACTTCGGGATGGCTTTGCCCATGCAGGTCGATGAAGAAGACCCGTCCATGCCGCGCAATCGCCGCCTTGAGTGCCTCAGTCAGGAAGGCGTGGTACTCGCCCCAGACCTGCTCCGCCACCTTGTCTCCTTGGGCGGCTTCCTTGATCTCGCGGTTCGGGTCTAGCTTGCTCCGATGGAGGTGACTGATCACTAGCGGCATCTGCTTCCCTGTCGCCTTTCTTATCTCCGCAGAGATGC
>JBIKIA010000293.1:0-6153 GCA_044361885.1 Prosthecobacter sp.
TGATCAATCTGATCACGGGGTATGAACCTGCGACAGATGGCATCATCCAGATCGGAGAGGACACGTTCGGTAATAGCGACTGGCGGGAGGTGCGGAAGCGCGTGGGGCTGGTGACGAATACGCTGACGACCTACATGGAGCCTGGGGAGCCGATCTTACACGTGGTGGCGAGCGGGCGTGACGCGAAGCTGAACCTGTGGAAGCCGCCATCAGCCACGCTGAAGAAGCAGGCGGCGGGGCTCATCGAGGCGGCGGGCTGCGAATATTTGAAGAAGTCGCTCTGGGGCACGCTGTCGCAGGGGGAGCGGCAGAAGATCCTGATCTGCCGTGCGCTGATGGCGCGCTTTGAGGTACTTATCCTGGATGAACCCTGCGCGGGGCTGGACCCTGTGGCGCGGGAGCAATTCCTCTCCTGGATGAGCGAGATCAGCACCTGGCCGGAGGCACCGTCTCTGGTGATGGTGACGCATCATGTGGAGGAGATCCTGCCCTGCATCACGAACGTCTTCCTGCTGCGCGCGGGGCGTGTGCTCGGGCAGGGGGAGAAGACGAAAATGCTGACGAGCTCCGCGCTGAGCACGCTTTACGGCGCGCCGGTGAAGCTGACGCAGAAGGAAGGGAAGTATGCGCTGCGGGTGCTTTAATTCAGCCGCTCCAGTGACACGGCGGCGATGATGCCGATGAGAATCAGCAGGAGGAGCACGAGGAAGACCTTCACGATGATGGAGGTCTTGTACTTCACGTGAGGGGTGGCGGCGATGATGTCCTTGTATTCAGGGGAGAAGACCATGGTGGCCTTCTTGCCGAGGAGGTTGACGAGGATCAGGATGCTGATGAGGGTGCCGATGGGAAAGCCCAGCAGGCCGAAGACAGAAAGTGCTACGGTGGGCCAGCGAGACCAGGAACGGAAGCGACGAAGTCCATAGGCGAGCACTCCGTAGGCAATACCGAAGGCGGTGACGAGCACGCTGATGAGGATCGCTTCACCCTGGCTCGCACTTTTGTCCATGGACGGGACAAAGGCGGTCATGAGGCCAAAAACGATGAACATGAAGGCTCCTAAGTAGTAGAGCGTGCCCACAGACTTGACGGTGGCCTCGACCTTGAGGTGCTCCTGGCGGATGGCTTCGGCCTGCTCGATTTCGGAGCGTGGGGCGGAGAGAATGGTGACTTGCGGCGGCGCGTAGGGATTGGATTCCATGTCATGTGCTTATCGCCCGAGGTTCGGGGTGGAGTCGAGCACAAAAAACCGGCGAACCCTTTCGAGTTCGCCGGTGGGAAGTGGGCCTTCTTTCAATCAGCTCCAGAGGCTCTGCGGGTAGGCTCCAGCAGCGACGAGGGCCTGGATGGAGGCGACGACGTCGGCCTTGTCTTCAGGGTAGGTGACGCCGAACCAGGAGTCGTTCGACTCCAGCACGGTGACGTCGGCTTTGCCGGATTGGATGAGGGCATCGACCTCCTTGGGCACGTAGCACTCGGCTTTCATGTCGGTGCCGTTCACTTTGAGGAACTCGGTGAAGGCGGCGCGGAGGTGGGGGAAGATGTCAGGGGTGAAGCCGAAGAAGTTCATGGAGACGACTTCCGAGCCGGAGAGAGGCAGGGCGGGGTCGGTCTCGCGGTTCTCGGCACCGCTGGCGGTCTTGAAGATCTTGGTCATCTCGGTGACGGAGCTGAGCCTGCCGCTGGCATCACGAGTGCAGACGCCACGGGCGACGCTGCCGTGATCGGAGAGGGTGTTCCGCAGGTAGTAGCCGACCATGGAGTAGTGGCTCTTATCATCGTCCGGGCGCGGGGTGGTGAGGTCAGCGGCGATCTTGGCGAAGGCATCGCGCCCGTAGAAGTCGTCGGCATTGATCATGAGGAAGGGCGCATGCACGACTTTCTCAGCGGCGAGCACGGCGTGGGCGGTGCCCCAGGGTTTGGTGCGGCCTTCGGGGAGGGTGAAGCCGGCGGGGAGGTCGTTGATGTCCTGGAAGGCGTAATCCACTGCGATGCGGTCGCCAAACTTGCTGCCGATCTGCGTGCGGAACTGCTCCTCAAAGTCGCGACGGATGACGAAGACGACTTTGCCAAAGCCGGCGCGGATGGCGTCGAAGACGGAGTAGTCGAGCACGACTTCGCCGGAGGGTCCCATGGCGTCGAGTTGCTTAAGACCGCCGTAGCGGCTGCCCATGCCGGCAGCGAGGATGAGGAGAGTGGGTTTCATGGGGAGAAAGGAGGCGCGCCAGATGCGGTGCGCGGCGCGATTGATGGACAGGGCAGGGGACCTGTCAAAGCCGATGTCGTGGCTATCGCGACAGAGTCTTATTTCAAGGGGCGAGCGAGTCGTGACTTGCCCGCAATTGACTGCAACCCTAGCCTTTGAGGTCACGTAACTTTGATGCTTATTTCTATATCATGAAAAAGACCACTCGCCTCACTCTCGCCGCCATCGCACTGAGCTGCCAGCCACTCATGGCTGACGCTCTCTCGGATTCCTATCTGGCCATGTTCAGACCTCTGCCCACGGAAGCCCCAGCTCCTGACAACGAACTGACCGAAGCCAAGATCAACCTGGGACGGATGCTCTACTATGAGACACGCATTTCCAAGGGAGGAAAGATGAGCTGCAACTCCTGCCACATGCTCGACAAATACGGCCAGGACAATCTGCCCTTCTCACCCGGCCATGAAGGCAAGCTCGGCGGACGCAGTTCCCCATCGACTTACAATGCCGCGCTGCACGTCGCCCAGTTCTGGGATGGCCGCGCGCCAAGCGTGGAAGAGCAGGCCAAAGGCCCCGTGCTCAACCCCGTGGAAATGGGTATGCCGAGCGCTGACTTTGTGGTGGATGTGCTGAAATCCATTCCCGGTTATGTCGATGCCTTCAAGGCCGCCTTCCCCGGTGAAGCGGAACCCATCAACTACAACAACTTCGGCAAGGCCGTGGGTGCCTTTGAGCGCAAGCTGGTGACCCCATCCCGCTGGGATGATTACTTGAAGGGCAAGAAGGATGCCCTGACAGCCGAAGAAGCCAAAGGCTACGAAACCTTTGCCAAAGCGGGCTGCGCCACCTGCCACAACGGTCCTGCCATCGGTGGTGCGATGTACCAAAAGCTCGGTCTGGTGAAGGCCTGGCCTGATCTCAAAGACGCAGGACGTATGGAAGCGACGAAACAAGAAAGCGACAAACATTTCTTCAAAGTCCCAAGCCTGCGCAACATCACCGAAACCGGTCCCTATCTGCACGATGGTTCTGTGAAGAGCCTCGAAGACATGGTCGGCAAGATGGCGGAGCATCAACTGGGCAAAGTGCTGACTGCTGAAGAGACCACCAGCATCGTGACCTTCCTGAAGGCGCTGAAAGGTGAGCTGCCGAAGGAATACATCGCCCAGCCGAAGCTGCCTGAGAGTGGCCCGAATACGCCGAAGGCATGATTTAAGTCTGTCTGATCAAAGGAAAAGCCCGCCAGTGATGGCGGGCTTTTTTTGGCCTGTGCTCCGAGAGCCGAGTTAAAGAAACACCAAAGCCGCGACCACCACACTGATGATGGCGCAGACGAGGACGGCTCCCGCAGCGGCATCTTTGGCGCGGCGGATGAACTCGTCCGGCGCGGTGGTGATGCGGTCGCAGAGGACCTCGAGAGCGGAGTTCATCAACTCAGCCGCCCAGACGAGAGCGGTGCAACCGAGGATGGCGCACCACTCCCAGGCGGTGATGCTTTCCACAAAGCCGAGTACGACGACGGCAACTGTGGCGGCGGCGTGGATGCGCAGATTTCGCTGAGTGCGCAATGCCCAGCCGATGCCTGAGAAGGCACAGCGGAAGCTGCGGAGCAAAGGCCGGATCACGGAAAGTGGTGGCGACTAGCTGCCGGTGGCGGCGCTGGGTGGGACAGCGGCGGACTCATTGACTTTCGTGCGCAGATCCTTCACCCAAATAGGTGCGTCTGCATGGGCAGGGAAGTCCTTGATGAGTTTGAGCATGTCAGCCATGGCATTGATCACGGAAGGGCCTTTGCTATAAAGATAGCTGGCGCGCTCCCAGCGCAGAGCAGGCAGTTCATTCTGAAGCCAGAGCAGATATTCGGGCTCACTCATCTGCTCCTTGCGGAAAACACCTTCGTTGTTGATGCGACTGTCCCAAAGCGTGGGCAGAGAATCTTTCGCTTCAGTTTCAGCGATGTAGAAGAGGGTGGACTGATACATGCCGCCGATATTGGTGGGATCACGGCTCCAATGGTCACGGGCAAGGTAACGGTCGAGCTGGTAGGCTTCCACGATCGGGCTGTTTCCGCCACAGGCGCGGTTGATCATGCCGAAGGCGCGGCCTTTGAGCTTGGGGGCGGAGGCGACGAGGTCCTGGATGTAGCTCTGAAGCTTGGGGACCATTTTGTTAAAGTCATCGGGCTTGGATTCATGCGCCTCCAAGCTGAGGATGAGGTAACGCAGGCCGAGTCGCAGGGCGATGCCGTTGTCTCCCTCCTCGTCGTCGGCGCCCGCACCCGCCTTGGATTTGCGTTCCATGTTCCTCTCGATCTGTTCGGCACGCTGGCGAGCTTCTGTTTTGCTCGCTTCTTTGCGCTCGCTGTTCACCAGCACGTCACAGTCGGTGTAGAATTTGATCGCTGCCTGATCGCTGGCGACGGCGGCGTTCAGCTTCGCGAGGATGGAGGAAAGGTTGCTGCCGCGCTGAGTTAGGATCTGCGTTTCCAGCACTTTGAGCTGATCGAGCACGCTGTTCACCTGGGCCTCCGTGAGTTTCGGCGCAGGTTCAGCAGGGGCGGCGGGAGTTTGAGCGGAAAGCGTGGCGGCGCTGGCAGCCAGCATGAGCAGGAGGGCGGTTTTCATGGCGAGTGGTTGGGGGAAGGTGGAACGCAACGTAAACGGACAACTCACACTTTAATGAGAGTTGATGTGTGATGGCGAGCCAGAAATTTCAGGACCTCAGCCCGGCACGAACTGGCGGCGCTCCAGTCCGAGCAGGGAGCGCCGGTCACGCCGCAGACGGATCTGCTCACGCACGAGTCCCTCACTGCCCTGGGTGCTGTATTCCACATTCACGGTCACGAGCTGCGGCAGGGCATCCAAGGCCACGATGCGGAAGACGGGCTCTCGTTTGCTGCGGAAAAAGGCGTGCAGGGGAATGTGCGGATGCGCGGCATTCCACAGCCAGCGCGCGGGCTGGAAGTCTTCGATCTCGGACAATGCCTGCAACACCTCGCGGATGGTTTTCTCTTCATGATGGCGCAGCAGCTTCGAGGCCGCACGGCGGCTGAGCACCTGCTCCAAAAAGGCGGCCACGGGGTTGAGATGGTCCTCCTCCATCTCGGTGATGATCTCCTCGGCGCAGTCCTTCATCCGGGCGCGAAATTCCTCCCGCGTGATGCGGCCCGAGTCGAGCATGTTGAAGAGTTGTCGGGGACTGAGGGGCGGGGCGGACATGAGTGAGATAAAAGAAAGCCCGGAGACCTTGGCGGTGCTCCGGGCTTGTAACTAAACGACGGATCAGGCCTGACCGACGACGTATTCGTACATGCCGTGGCGGCCTGGATACGGGATCGGATACTTGCCATCCTTGTCCGCGATCAGCGGGGCCGCGCCATCGAGGGTGAGTTCGTTCACCTTCGGGGCAAATTCATGGTCGTGGGCCATCAGCTGGTCAAAGGTGACGAGCTGTCCGGTGTGCGCGCTCATGCGGCCCATGACGGTGACGAGGCTGGCCATGGCTCCGCGCTCGACTTCGCTGTAAGGCTTGTTGTTCACGATGGCTTCCACGAGATCCTCCCACTCGAGATCGTAGGGGTTGGGTTCCTGCTTCGGTCCACGCCAGATGATGTCCGCCGCCACTTTGTTCTGACCTTTGAAAGTCATCGCACGGGAAGGGAAGTGACCGGCGCTGGAGACCACGGCCGAACCCTTCGTGCCATGCACATAGCTGGCGAATTCGTTGTGCGTCTTCATGGCGTTGCGGCCTTCGAGCCAGAACTTCGTGCCATCGCGGAAGGTGTACTCCACGCTGTAGTGGTCAAAGTTCTGGTCCACGTAGTCGCCGCGCTCCGTGCGGCCACCGGTGGCTTTCGCTTCGATCGGGAAGTCGTTCTTCATCCAGCAGATCTCGTCGATGTTATGGATGTTGAAGTCACTGAAGGCACCGCCGGAGGCCCAGAGGAA
>JBIKIA010000753.1:0-6146 GCA_044361885.1 Prosthecobacter sp.
GATGGTCGGCCTTCAGTTTGTCCAAGTCCGCCTGTGCCGCCACGCACATGCTGAGGTTGATTTCGGCGAGTTTGCCCTTGAACGGCGCGAGGAGCGCGAACCCGCCGGCATACGTCACGTAGCACTCGCCCAAGCCGACCCGCGTGAGGTTCGGAATCTTGGCGATGGCTCCCAATGCCTTCTCGGTGACACTCGGCTTCCCCATCTCGCTAATGGAGAAACTCGTGAGCCCCGGATGCCCGGCAAAAAACGCGATGCCCGCCCCCGTGGCCTGCGAATGGGCGACAGAGAAGCCGCGCAACGATTTGATTTTCGCGCACTGCTCCATCCCTTTGTCGGAAAAGCTGAGGCCGATTTTGATATCCGCGAGCTTCGAGTCCGTGAGCGCATCAAAGCCGCTGCCATCGAACTCCGGGATGCGCGGTTCTTTGCCGACGAAGCCATTGTGGTCCATGCGGATGATGCGCAGCTCCGGCAGAGCCTTGAACGAGCGCAGCGTGCTGTTGCGCAGCCACGGGCCATTGCCGGTGATGGCCAGCACATGGCCGGCCTTGTCGTGCGTGACGGTGAAAGCGACGGCTTCCCGCTCTTTCGACTGAACCGTCACCGAGGCGATGTCATCCTTCGGCACGCCGAGGCTGACGAGCGTCTCCGCCGCGCCTCTGGCCGAAAACCCCGGCTTTGACGCGAGGACGACTTCAACGCCCTCCGTGGCCGCGATGCCCTGGATGATTTTCGCTTCGGCGGGAAGCAACGGGAGATTCAACTCGGCGGCATTTCCGAGCAGTGGGAGGGACAGGAGGAAGGCTTTGAAAAGGTGTTTCATGGATTGGGTTGGTTGGGGCTTGATTGAGAAACGAATGAAGACGGATTTTGTGACATCGCTCACCGCAGCGTGAGCGTGCCGCCGTCCACGGGGTAGGCGCTGCCGGTGATGAAGCTGGCTTCGTCACTGCACAGAAACAGCGCGGCGGTGGCGACTTCATCGGGCTGGCCCATGCGGCCGATGGGTTGGGTGAGGCTGAGTTTGTCGAACATCTCCGCCTCGCGGCCGGGATAGTTTTTGGCGATGAAGCCATCCACGAAGGGCGTGTGGATGCGACCTGGGAGGATGGCGTTGCAGCGGATGCCGTGGGCGAGAAAGTCCTTGGCGATGGAGTAGGTCATGGCGAGCACCGCGCCTTTGCTGGTGGAGTAGGCGAAGCGGTCGGCGATGGCCATCTGCGCGACCGTGCTGGCGAGATTCAGGATGACGCCGCCGCCGTGCGCGGTCATGTGGCGCAGCGCGGCCTGCGTGCAGTGCGCGACGCCGTTCACGTTCACGCGCTGGATGCGGGCGAAGTCCTCGGGCGTGGTGGTGAGCGCGTTGCCGACGTGGGCGATGCCGGCGTTGTTAACGAGGATGTGCAGGCGCGCGTGCCGCGTGAGGATGCGAGCAAAGGCGGCGTCCACCGAAGCGGGGTCGCTGACATCGCAACTCTCGCCGTGCGCACTGTGGCCGGCGGCGCGGAGTTCGGTCACGGCGGTGTCGAGCGCGTCTTGTTGGAGGTCGAGGATTTCGACGGCGGCTCCGTGCGCGGCGAAGCGCTTCGCGATGGCGAGTCCGATGCCGGACGCGCCGCCGGTGATGACGGCGGTTTTGTTGGCGAGGCTGAAGGCGGTGGTGTTCATGGTGTGCGGTTGGCCACTTTTCGCAGCAGGTGGATATGTGGCAGGGGGATGAACTGGGCAGTGCCGTTTGATACTTTTGCCACCCGTTCCCTTGCCATTTCTTCCTCTTGGATTTCTTGGTTCGGGATGCGGCCAATCATCGGGTATTGCTCGACCTCAAAGACGGTGCCGCTGACGGGGCGGCTGGCGCTGCTGACCCAATAGATGGCTGCTTCGGCGATGTCTTCGGGCGTGAGGAGGCTGCCGGATGGCGCTGCGTAGGCGGGGAGAGTTTCGGGCCAGTTTTCAGGGAGGCCGTCGTCGAGTTTGGTTTGGTATTCGTTGTCGGTGAGCGTCCAGCCGACGTTCATCTGGTTCACGCGCACGCGGTCGGGGCCGAGCGTGTCGGCGAGGTTGCGGGTGAGGGTCATGAGGCCGCCTTTGCTCACGGAGTAGGCGACGAGATTTGACTGCCCGCAGTGCGCGAGGACGCTGCCGATATTCAGTACGCAGCCTTGGGTTTTCTTCAAGGCGGGCAGCAAGGCGCGGATGAGCATAAAGGGCGCGCGGAGATTCACGGCAAGCAGGCGGTCGAAGAACGCAGTGTCGGTGTCTGCGATGTGCGCACGGGTGGCGAGCGCTGCGTTGTTCACCAGGGCGTCGATTTTGCCAAAGCACTCCAACGCGGCGGCGGCGAGTTGATCGGGATGATGTTCGTCAGCGAGGTCGCCAGCGATGAAAGCGGTATTCTCCGCACCGAGTTCGTCGCGCAACTTCTCGCCGCGAGCGACATCACGACCGTGCAGGATGACGCGCGCACCCTCCGCGACAAATCGCCGCGCCATGGCGGCTCCGATGCCGGTGGTGCTGCCGGTGATGAGGATGACTTGGTTTTGCAAACGCATGGTTTTGTGATGTGCGGTCATGGGCAGGCGACGGCGTGCTGTTTCGACTCGCCGAGTCCTTCGATGCCGAGTTCCACCACGTCGCCAGGTTTGAGAAAGACGGGCGTGGGTTTCAAACCAAGGCCGACTCCGGGCGGCGTGCCAGTGCTGATGACGTCGCCGGGCAGCAGCGTCATGAACTGGCTGATGTAACTGACGAGCTGCGGCACGCCGAAAATCATCTGCGCGGTGCTGCTGTTCTGCCGTGTGACGCCATTCACTTTCAGCCACATCGTCAGCGCGTGCGGCTCGGCGATTTCATCGCGCGTAGCGAGGAAGGGGCCGAGTGGGGCAAAGGTGTCACAGCTCTTGCCCTTGACCCATTGTCCGCCGCGTTCGAGCTGCCACTCGCGCTCGCTGTAGTCGTTGTGCAGCGCATAACCGGCGACGTGCTGCATCGCGTCTGCTTCGCTCACATAGCTTGCGCGCTGGCCGATGATGACGGCCAGCTCGACTTCCCAATCTGTCTTCTGCGAGCCGCGCGGGATGATGACCTCATCATTTGGGCCGACGAGGGAGGAGGTGCTTTTGAAAAAGAGAATCGGCTCCTTCGGGATGTCCGCGCCGGATTCCTTCGCGTGGTCGGCGTAGTTCAGGCCGATGCAGACGATTTTGCTCGGACGAGCGATGCACGGACCGAGTCGCGTGTCGGCGGGAATGGTGGGAGCGGAGGCGGCATTCTTTTCGGCCCAGACAGCGAGGCGGGCGAGGCCATCGCCACCGAAGAACGATTCGTCGTAATCGCTGCCAAAGGCGGAGGCGTCGATGTGGCGGCCATCATCAAGGATGAGGCCGGGCTTTTCATTTCCAGGTGTGCCGAAGCGGATGAGTTTCATGGTGAGTTTGAACTGGGGGTTAATGATTGTGCCGCGGCACCGTGGCGCAGACGGCGCGGTATTCGCAGGCAAAGTCGAGGCACGCGCCCGTGTGGAGCTGGCCGACGTGGCTGCGGTAAAGCTGCTGCCAGGGCGTGGCGTTCGGCGGTGGCGTGTCGAAGGCGGTGGTGTCGCGCGCGTGCCATTCGGCCTCGGGCACGAGCGCATCCACGCGGCGGGTTTTCAAATCCACGCGCACGCGGTCGCCGGTTCGCAAGCGTGCCAGACCACCGCCTGCATAGGCTTCGGGCGAGGCATTGAGGATGGAGGGACTCGCGGAGGTGCCGCTTTGGCGACCGTCGCCGAGCGTGGGCAGTTCCTTGATGCCAGCGCGCAGCAGCGCATCGGGCGGTTGCATGTTCACCACCTCGCCGCTGCCGGGAAAGCCGAGCGTGCCAGTGCCGCGAATGACGAGGATGGTGTCCGCATCCATCGCGAGCACGGGGTCATTGAGCCGCGCGTGATAGTCCTCCGGCCCGTCGAAGACGACGGCCTTGCATTCGAAGGCGTCCTCATCGCCGGGCTTGCTGAGATAACGGCGGCGGAAGTCTGCGCTGATGACGCTGGTCTTGATGAGCGCGGCTTCAAAGAGATTCCCCGAGAGCACGAGAAAGCCCGCCTGCGTGCGCAGCGGCGACCCGACGGTGCGGATGATTTCGCCGTCCGGCGCGGGCGCGGCGGCGACATTTTGAGCGAGCGTTTGCCCCGTGATGGTGAAGGCGTCGCCATCGAGCAGGCCATGCCGTAGCAGCTCACGCAGCACCACGGGCAGCCCGCCCGCGCGGTGAAACTCCTCCGCGAGATGTTTGCCCGCAGGCTGCACATTCACGAGCAACGGCAGGTCGTAGCCCGCCGATTCCCAGTCTTTGATTTCGAGCGCCACTCCCGCATGCCGCGCGATGGCGAGCAGGTGCGGCGGGCAGTTCGTGCTGCCGCCGAGCGCGGTGTTCACGCGGATGGCATTGAGCAGCGCCGTGCGCGTGATGACCTTCGAGGGCTTCAAATCATCGCGCACCATTTCGACGATGCGCTTCCCCGCCGCGTGCGCCATCTGCCCGCGCTCGCGATACGGTGCAGGAATGCTCGCGCTGCCCGGCAGAGCCATGCCCATCGCCTCCGCGAGGCAGTTCATCGAGAGCGCGGTGCCCATCACATTGCAATGGCCCGCGCTCGGCGAGGAGGCAGCGAGCAGGTCCATGAACTTCTTCTCATCAATCTCGCCCGCGCCGAGTCTGCGCCGCGCTTCCCAGATGATGGTGCCCGCACCGGCGAGTTCGCCATCGAGGTAGCTGTTGAGCATCGGCCCGCCATTGAAGATGAGCGCGGGCAGGTCCGTCGTCGCCGCCGCCATCAGCGCGGCGGGCGTGGTCTTGTCACAGCCCGTGGTGAAGATGACGCCATCGAGCGGATAGCCATGCAGCACCTCGACGAGGCCGAGGTAGGCGAGGTTCCGGTCCAGCGCCGCCGTGGGTCGCCGCACGGATTCCTGAAGCGGATGCATGGGGAAAACAAACGGCACGCCGCCCGCATCGCGCACGCCATCGCACAGCCGCGTCACCGTCTGTAAATGCGCGCGATTGCACGGCGCGAGGTCATTCGCCGACTGCGCGATGCCGATGACCGGCCGCCCGCTTTGCAGTTCGCCCGGCGTGAGGCCGTAGTTCAGGAAGCGCTCCAGATAGAGCGCGGTCATGCCCGGATTCGACGGGTCGTTCCACCAATGTTCGGAGCGGAGTTTCATGAGGCGATGACGGGTTTCGGCATGGAGATGACCTGGGTTTCGAGGAATTCGCGGAGGCCCTCCTCGCCGCCTTCGGCGCCAATGCCGCTTTGCTTGATGCCGCCAAAGGGAATCTCGGCCTTGAGCGGCCGCCATTCGTTCACCCCGACGATGCCGGCCTCGATAGCGGAGGCCACGGCGCGGCATTGCGCGAGGTCGCGGCCATACACATACGAGGCGAGGCCGTAGGGCGTGTCATTGGCCCGGCGCACGGCGTCGGCGACGCTCGTGTAGCGCAACAGCGGGATGATGGGGCCGAAGATTTCGTCCCGCGCCACACGCATCTCGTCGCGCACGCCGGTGAGCACGGTGGGCGGGAAAAAGCTACCATCGCTCAAGGCCGCATCACTTTCGTAACTGCGATTTTCGCAAAGGATGCGCGCGCCCGCGGCCACCGCCTGCTCGACGAGCGCGCCGACTTCCGTGCAGGCCTGACGATGAATGAGCGGGCCGGCGTCGATGCCATCTGCGAGTCCGTTGCCGAGGCGCGCGTCGCTGATTTTGACCGCGAGTTTTTCCGCGAGCGCGGTTTCCGCATCGGCATGAACGAAGACGCGATTCGCGGTCACGCAGACCTGGCCGGAGACGAGCATCTTCAAGCGCGTGAGTTGCTCGGCGACGAAATCGAGGTCCGCATCCGGCAGCACGATGAACGGCGCGTTGCCGCCGAGTTCGAGCGAGAGGCGCTTGATGCCCGGCGCGGCGGCAATCATGAGCGCGCTGCCCGTGGCAGTGGAGCCGGTGAGGCTGAGCACGCGCACCGCCGGATGTTCCGCGAGCACCGCGCCGACCACGGAGCCGCGCCCCGGCACGATTTGCAGCACGCCATCCGGCAGCCCCGCCTCGCGCATGAGCGGGCCAATGGCCAGCGCGATGAGCGGCGTGAGTTCCGCCGGT
>JBIKIA010000294.1:0-6139 GCA_044361885.1 Prosthecobacter sp.
CGGATGCGAGTGAGCTTGAAAAAAGTGCTGCCTTTCATCATCGCCGCCGATCACATCCCCCGCCCTGCTCAGTTGGAGAGTGATCACCTCCGCCATCAGTTCCTCCCGGGTCCGCGACAGCTCGAACTTAACTTCAACGCCGCCCCCGCCACCACCAAAGCAGACGCCCTCATGGCGCTGAGCGGACAGCTATGAAGGCTTGCGGCTCTTCCTCAAAAGACTACACTTTGCTCATGGCGACTATCGTTAACCTCGAAGAAAACATCGGCAAGACCGTGGGCAGACGGCATGAGGATGAAGACCCTTTTGTGCTGTATTCGAAGTTGCTGAAAGTGTCTGGCGACTTGGTTTCAAAAACGGCCCACCCCCGGGGAGTGGTGAAATTCAAAACTCACGAAGAAGCAGACGCATGGAGATGGAACAACATCCTGAAGGCAGCCAGGAATCACTGACATGCCGTACGCCGAAGCTGGAGGATCTGGCTGGAATTTGTAGGCGTCTCAACGATGCTGGCGCGCGCTACATCGTGGTGGGTGGCTTTGCCATCGTTCAGGCAGGTTACCCACGTTTTACGGAAGATATCGACCTACTCATCGATACAAGCATCGATAATGAAGAGATCGTGATTCAAGTGCTGGGAGAACTCCCGGATAAAGCAGCCTTGCAGGTCCGTCCTGGTGATGTCGCAGAATATGGTGTCGTTCGGATCGGCGACGAAGTGTTGATCGATCTCATGAAGAGTGGCTGTGGGGTGACTTATGACGACGCGATCAAGGACATCGTCTGGCGTGACCTCCAGGGAGTCCGCATTCCCTTCGCCTCACGCGCCACCCTTTGGAAAATGAAGCAAACCGTCCGTGAAAAGGATGTGCCGGACCGACTCTTCCTGGCGAAAGCTTTGACCGATGAGGGCATCCCACTCGATCCACCGCTGAAGAATCTAGCTCCGGAATCAGCAGTGCCAGCCTGGGTGGAGCGCTTCTTCTCCTGGCTCAAGGGCAGAAGAGGCACATGATCACCGCCCCCATCGAGCCCACCTTTCCCGCCTGGCGGAAAAAAGCCCGCGAGCTGCTACGCCAGAGTGTGCGGCCTGAGGAAGTGGACTGGTGTGATGTCACACAGACGGCCAGCCTTCTCATGGAAGACGCTGCAATCTATGCCGCACGTCCAGCGCAGGACATCAAAGTGCCGCCTGACTTCCTCTCGCTCGCGGCCAGTGTCTGTGCTCACACCGATGAGCGGCGCTTCGCCATTCTCTATCGTTTGCTGCATCGGCTCACACTCGGTGGGGAACGGCATCTGCTCACCATGCCCCATGATCCCGACACGCGTCAGTGTCAGGTCTGGGCCAAGGCCGTGGCGCGCGACATCCACAAGATGCATGCCTTTGTCCGCTTCCGGCTCATCGGCACCAGCGAGGCTGGGCGGGAGCAATTCGTGGCGTGGTTTGAGCCCACATATCGCATCGTTCGTCTGGCATCGCCGTTTTTCGAAAAGCGCTTCGTGGGCATGGACTGGTCCATTTTAACTCCTGATGAATGCGCCCACTGGGATGGCAACGAACTCACCTTCAGCCCTGGCGTTGCCAAAGGCGAAGTCCCCGATGCCCATGACGACCTCTGGCGCACCTACTACCGCTGCATCTTCAATCCCGCGCGACTGAAGGTGCAGGCCATGCAGTCCGAGATGCCGCAGAAGTATTGGAAGAACCTGCCTGAAGCGCAGATCATCCGGGAACTCATCACCGGCAGTTCCGGCAAAGTGAAGCAGATGATCGCCACGCCGGAGCGACCCGTGAAGCCGATGCCGGACAATGCGTATCTGAAATCACTACATCAGCGTCCCACATCTACGCCGTCAGCGGATACACCGTCACTACCACTCCCGGCGAACCAATGACGTGATCCGGTGGCCGTGTCGGCACTGCGTATCCATTCAGGCGGAAAAGGTCCGCATCCCAGGACTCCAACTCCACCTCTACCAGTGGATAGGGCGCATGATGCACCCGCCCTGTTCGCAGGCCGCGCGGCGTGTGAGCGAAGAGCAGATACCGCTCCGCCAGGAAGAACTCCAGCGTGCCCGGCTCCGCCAAACGCGTGCGCTCTTTGAGCCGATAGCGAAACTCCGCCGTGTGTGCATCACCGCGTCTTTTCGAGCAGTAGTGGATCAGGCCATCCTTCGACTTCGTCAGTGACATCTTCGCGTGCTGATACGGCAGATGAAACAGCGTCCGAGCCGTCCACACGGCCAGAGCTTGATCACACTCCAGCGAGTCAAACCACACGCCCGGGTTGCCTTGATCATCGTGGACATAGGTGCGGAGATTCATCTCCAGAAAGTCACTGATCCCCGGCACTGGCGGGCAGAAGCGCGGACGGATGCCACGCATGGCAAAGGGCACGATGGCGATCCAGGCCTTCCCTTCAAAAATGTCCACATGCAGCCCTCGCGGAAGTCGCTTCTGAATCTCCGCCGCATCCCAGGCCCAGTGCAGAAACAGCAAATCCTCCCACCGCTGGTGCATCACCACCGGCTGGTCGAGCGGCTTGTCACGCAGGGCGGTTCGTTGAGGGAGTGTGGGCGACATCAGGTGAATGTTACGATTCAAAGATTGCCTTATCTCCAGTATAAGATAGGCGAGACACATCGTGCGGAAATAATTCATCATCATGGTGATGCGCCGTGCGTAGATGAAAATCTCTTCATGCGCCTCAAAGCCCTCTCCCGCTGTCTTCTCCTCGTCTCGGCACTTGGATCTCTCCTCACTCTTCAAGCACAAGCCCAGGGCCCGATCTCGGCGGGTTACAACACGGCGGCGGATGTGCCGGTCACGTCAAACAACTTCACAGCGACAGGCAGCAGCATTAACTTCGCTCTGAACTTCGCCCCGCCGGTGGGCACCAAGCTGAAGGTGGTGGAGAACACAGGGCTCACTTTCATCAACGGGGAGTTCAGCAATCTCACGCAAGGGCAAACGGTGACCATTCCCTTCGGCGGGAAGAACTATGAGTTCGTGGCGGACTACTTCGGCGGCACGGGGAATGATCTTGTGCTGGTTTGGAAAAAGAACCGCCTCGTGGTCGCAGGCCGCGGTGGACCTCAGGCCGGCGTTAGCCCTGCCACCACTGGGAATATGACCATCATGCGAGATGTGGGTGCCGCAGGCGGGCTGTTGGAGGGTAAGACGATCCTCCAGGTAGCGAGCGGCTTCGATCATACCGTGGTGCTTTGTTCTGATGGTACGTTGCTTTCATGGGGTGAGGGCTTTTATGGCGCTCTTGGCCGTGGGTCGTTAACAACCCGTGATCAACCAGGCCCGGTGGACCAAACCGGCGTGCTGGCTGGGAAGCGTGTGGTGTCCATCGCTGCGAGCCACCGGCATACCCTGGCCCTGTGCTCCGACGGTACGTTGGCGAGCTGGGGGGATAATGTCCAGGGTCGGCTCGGCGATGGTTCTGGGGCTAAGCAAAGCAGCCCTGTGCTCGTGAGCACTAGCGGCGCTCTGGCGGGAAAGACGCCCGTCGCCATAGCTGCCAGCAATCATGGCACGAACATCGTGCTCTGCTCCGACGGCACACTGGTCGGCTGGGGTTGGAACCTCTCTTACCAGATGCTCCAGGGGGACCGCACTGACAAGCCCACCCCCGTAGCGCTGAACATCACCGGCTCACCGCTCGTGGGCCGCACCGTGGCCAGCTTTGGCATGGGCCTCAGCAGTGTCACTGTCCTCTGCACGGATGGCACCCTCGTTTCCTGGGGGTCGGGCAATTACGGTCAGCTCGGCACTGGCAGTGAGAACGACGCGCAAACCCCCACGCTGGTGAATGTCGGCCCTGGCTCTGCTCTGCAAGGCAAGACGGTGAAGTCCCTCTCCGTCGGTGATGCAGAAGTCCTCGCCCTCTGCACGGACAGCACGCTGGTGAGCTGGGGACTTTTCTCTGGTGATGGCGTGGACATCGAACGCCGCCTGCTGCCGACCCTGGTCAGCACCACCACCGCCCTCGCGGGCAAGACGGTGGTGAAGATCGGCTGCCATGCCAATGACAAGAATGTCATCTGCTCCGACGGCACCGTCGCCGTCTGGGGTGGCAACTACTATGGCGAACTCGGCGTCGGCACGACTGCCAACGTCCTCGCCCCCACCGCTGCCATCACGAACATCGCCAGCGATGAGACCTTCACCGCAACGACAGTGGACGGTGCCGCCTCCAATCTCTTCTACATCGTCTCCACAGGCGGCGTGCCGGACATCAGCGTGGAGCCCGTCGCCGGCGCCCCCTTCATCGATGGTGCCAGCACCGTGAATCTGGGGAACAGCGAGCCCGACGTGCCGACCACGCAGTCCTTCACCCTCGCCAATACCGGCAGCGAGCCGCTGACCATCACAGGCATCACCAAGACCGGCACCCATGCCGCTCAGTTCACCGTCGCCAGCGCCAGCTTCCCCATCGTGCTGCCAAAGCAGAGCAGCGTCGGCATCACGATCACCTTTACTCCAGTGGGCACTGGAGCAAGGACTGCGGCACTACAAATCACCTGCAATGACCCGGACGAGGCCACCTTTGACCTCAATCTCAGCGGCACCGGAGTGGCTCTGAATACTGCGCCCGTGGTGGCAAACTATGTCACAGGCAATGAAGTGCCTGTCTCCGCGCCGCGCTTCACCGCTGCCGGCCGCACCGTGAACATCACCCTCGGTCACACGCCCGTCACGGGCCGTGACTTCACAGTGGTGGAAAACACCGGTCTGGCACCAATCTACGGCACCTTCACCGGCCTCGTTCAGGGGCAATCTGTGGTGCTCAGCTTTGGCGGTCAGAATTACTACTATGTGGCCGACTACTTCGGCGGCAGTGGCAATAACGACCTCGTGCTCGTCTGGGCCGCCAACCGCGTCTTCACCTGGGGGCCAAACGGCACCCACCTCGGTCGGCCAAATCCGACACCGGGAGTCCCCGGATACGCCAGCAATGTGCCGCCGCTCAACGGACGCACCGTCATCAAGCTCAGCTCTGGCATGACCCATGCACTGGCTCTTTGCTCAGATGGCACTCTCGCCTGCTGGGGAGATCCTAGCTTCGGCAAGATGGGCAATCAAGGCAGCGGGAACTTCAACCTGGTGAACCGCACCGGCGTGCTCGCTGGCAAGCGCATCATCGACATCGCCGTAGGTCAGTACCATAGCCTGGCCCTCTGCTCAGACGGCACGCTCGCGGCCTGGGGCGCAGGCTTTAATGGCGTGCTGGGCAATGGTAGCACCAGTGATTCCTCCTTGCCTGCCCTCGTGGATCGCAGCGGCGCACTGGCTGGGAAGCAAGTCATCGCCATCTCCGCAGGCAACCAAGCCAGCTACGCCCTCTGCTCAGACGGCACCGCTTATGCCTGGGGGCAGAATAACAACGGTCAGCTCGGTGACGGCACTGCCGCAACCCGGCTCAGCCCCGTGCCCGTTAAGCGCATCGCCACGGCACTTTCGGGCAGGCTGATCAAAGACCTGAAAGCTGGCAATAATTTCGTCATCGCCCTCTGCACGGATGGCAGCCTCGTCTCCTGGGGCTCAGCCCATCTTGGTCGCGGCATTGGCGGAGACAGCTCCCCCGTCGCTGTTAGCATCAATACCGGCGCTGGCAGTGTGTTTGATGGAAAAACAATTGAGAGCGTCTCCGTCGGCGATGCAGGCCCCATCGTACTCTGCACAGATGGCACGCTCGCCGCCTGGGGCTTCGCCGCTGGGGACGACACGAATATCAACAACGACAACGGTCCCGTGGTCGTCGATACCACCACCTCTGCCCTCACTGGCAAAACGCCGCTCGATGTGCTGGCCAGCGCAGACACACGCTTCGTCATCGCCACAGACGGCACGATGGTTGGCTGGGGTAACAATGGAGAATACCGCGTCGGTGATGGCACCACGACCGACCGCTTCATCCCCGCCTCTGTGGACGCTACTGGACTGGCTGCTGGTGAGCGTTTCGCTTGGTTTGGTGACGGCCCAAGCTCCCAGGCCATCATGGCCGTCGTTGCCGGACCTGCCGTGGGCGAAATTGATATCCAGGAGACCGTGAACAACAGTCTCGTCGATGGCAGCGGCAACCTCGATTTTGGCTACGTCGTCCTCAACACAACTCGCACCAAG
>JBIKIA010000026.1:0-19466 GCA_044361885.1 Prosthecobacter sp.
ATTGGCGACAAAGGCATGCTGCTCTCCGACTACGGCAAGCACCTCCTCCTTCCCGAAGCCTCCTTCAAAGACTTCCAACGTCCCAAACCTTTCATCGCCGACTCTCCCGGACAGCA
Source organism: Prosthecobacter sp. (assembly GCA_044361885.1). Lineage (GTDB taxonomy): Bacteria > Verrucomicrobiota > Verrucomicrobiia > Verrucomicrobiales > Verrucomicrobiaceae > Prosthecobacter. The sequence continues at coordinate 117 of JBIKIA010000026.1, forward strand.
CATCGAATGGCTGAACGCCATCAAGAACGGCACGCCCACCGGCAGCCCCTTCAGCTATGCGGGTCCACTCAGCGAGGCCAACCATCTCGGCAACGTCGCCTTCCGTGCCGGTAGCAAGATCCTCTGGGATGCCAAGGCCATGAAGATCACGAACAACAAAGCCGCGAATCGTTTCCTCAGCCGTGAGCCGCGTGCAGGCTGGAAGCTCGCTTGATCATCCTTTCTCTTATTTCTCCCATGCGCCCCATCCATCCCATCCTCCTACTCACTGCCACCGCCGTCCTCGCCCAAGACTGGCCCGAATTCCGCGGCCCGGACAAACAAGGCAACAGCGCCACGATTGGCCTGCCAACAGAATGGAATCCAAATCTGAACAAGAACATCGTTTGGAAGGCTGCGCTTCCGGGTGTGGGCTGGTCATCCCCAGTCGTCGTCGGAGATCGAATCTATGTCACCAGCGCCGTGCCAGTCGGAGGTGAAGAGAAGCCAGTCATCGACCGCAGCCTGCGTGCGCTTTGTGTTTCAGCGACAGATGGCAAGGTCATCTGGGACAAGGAAGTCTTCCCCCAGACCGCCGCCACAGCGCCGAACATCCACAAGAAGAACAGCCACGCGAGTCCGACGGCGATCTTTGAGGCGGACAAGCTCTACGTCCACTTCGGGCACCAGGGCACGGCCTGCTTGAACGCAGCCGATGGCAGCATCGTGTGGAGCACGCGTGAGTTTGCCTATGAACCCGTGCACGGGAATGGCGGCAGCCCGGTGATCGAGGGTGACCTGCTCATCTACAATGCCGATGCCGCCAAGGAACCTGCGGTGATCGCACTCGATAAAACGACTGGAAAGCAGCGCTGGAAGTTTGCCCGCGTGAGCGATGCGAAGCGCAAGTTCTCCTTCAGCACGCCGCTGGTGATCGACGTGAATGGCAAGCGCCAGCTCATCACTCCCGGCAGCGGCGTGGTGAATGCACTCGATCCCGTAACGGGCGCTGAAATCTGGAAGGCTCGCTACGATCAGGGTTACTCGGTCGTGCCGCGTCCTGTTTATGCTCATGGCATGGTCTTCATCGCCACGGGCTATGACAAGCCAACGGTAATCGCCGTGAAGGTGGATGGCACAGGTGACGTGACGGACACGCACGTCGCCTGGAAGATGGAGAAATACGCCCCACACAATCCGAGCATGGTCGTCGTGGGAGATGAACTCTACCTCGTGGCCGACAACGGCATCCTCTCCTGTCTCGATGCGAAGACTGGCACCGCCCATTACCAGGAGCGCTGCACGGGCCCCATCAGCGCCTCGATCCTGCACGCCGATGGCAAACTTTATCTCCAGGACGAAAAGGGTCTCGGAGTCATCGTGAAGCCTGGCAAGACCTTCACGGTGCTAGCGAAGAATGATCTCACCGAACGCTCGCTGGCCTCTTATGCCGTCGTGGGTGACGATCTTCTGATCCGCACGGAGAACAGTCTCTGGCGCGTGGGCACGAAATAGCCCCTCTCACTCCATCGACGAGTAAAACGCTTCCGTCTCATCGGGGTCAGGAATGACTTCGATGAGATAGGCTCCATCGGGAATCTTATCGAGATGTGATGTCTTTGTGGCGCGGATGTAGCCCAATCCCCACATGCTGGCCCAGGGCTCAAAGGTGACGCGATGCCGATTCTCGATGATTTGCCGCGCCTCGTTGGGCAAAGACCGCAGGCTCTTCACACGGGAGAAGATCTTGCCGCCGCCATTGTTGATCACGACGAGCTTGCGATTCCCCTGCGGGAGCTGCGGCATGATCCATGGCGCGGCGAGGTCATACATGGCGCTGAGGTCGCCGATGATGAGCCAGGAGTTTCGTGAACTGGCGCTCGTGCCGAGCCAGGTGGAGACGATGCCATCAATGCCGTTCGCACCACGATTGGCGAAGAACTCCACCCCTTCCTCCGGCGACTTGAGCGCCAGATTCATCTCACGGATTGGCAGGCTGTTGCTGATGAAGACGCGATCTCCCGCGCTGAAGTGGCGGGTGATCTCGCGCATCCAGGCAGGCTCGGACAAAGGATGCGCATCGAGCAAAGGCTGAAGTGCGCGCTTGTCATGATTGAAGGCAGCGGCGGCGAGCTTCCGCTCCGCGAGCAACTCCAGCGCATGCCAGGGCAGAGTTTGCACATGCTCTTTTCTCGCGAGACCGGGGAATGGCAGGCGGGAGATGTTCGTGACCCACACCTCAGGCCGGTTTTCCAAATCCCGCCACCAACGGGCCGATGGCACACCGCCGATGCGGATGATCTGACGGATGTCCAACGCCCGGAAAGTAGTCTCCGAGGAAGGCAGGAGCATTGGCGCTAGTTTCGGACGGCCCCACAGATTCGAGGTCGCTTCGGCAATGATGGGCAGGCCAAGTTTGGCGAGGATAGGGGCCGCTTCACGAGCCTCATGCGGGTGCAGTCCACAGGCGATGACCGCGGTCGGCTCTCCGGATAACATGAAGTCGTTCACCGCTGCGGGAGTCAGCGGCTTCTGGTGATGATGCTTGAGGAAGTCGATGCCGTGATGCTCAGCATCGAGAGGCTCGTCGAGACAGACATTGATGTGCAGCGGCTTGTCCGTCAGACGTGTCGGCCAGGAGATGCTCGCCCCCTGCTCCACATCGATGCAAGCGCTGACATAAGGGCCGAAGAGATCCTTTTGCTCGATGGCCTGCGGAGCACCGCTGCCACGATAACGGCGCGGGCGGTCTGCGGTGACGAGCACGAGCGGCAGGCCCTGGTAGTAGGCCTCGATCACGGCCGGGAGAAGCTCCGCCGCCGCTGTGCCAGACGTGGTGAGCACGGCCACAGGCATGCGGTCCGCCATCATCCGCCCGAGGGCAAAGAAGGCTGCGCTTCGTTCCTCAAAGAAGCTCCAGAGCTTGATGCCATCACTGGCGATCAGCGCGGTGATGAGCGGCGCATTCCGAGCACCTGCCGCCACACAAACCTCGGCCACTCCGAGACGCGCGAGGGCGGTCAGCGTGGAGCGGATGAGGAGGTTTTTCATTCGAGGATGTCGGGGATTTCGCGCTCGGGCTTCAACACACGGAGCGCGGGCAGGTCGTGCAGGATGTTCGCGCTGCGCATCAGTGTCTCGCCCACGAGCAGGGCATCAGCACCGCAGGCGGCCAGACGCTCAGCATCCGCCACGGTCTTGATGCCGCTTTCGGCCACGAGGATGATGTCATCGGGCACTTCCTCGGCCAACTCTTCGGTGGTGGAGAGATCGACGGTGAAGGCTTTCAGGTTGCGATTGTTCACGCCGATGATGCGCGCGTCGGTTTCCAGCGCACGCTCGAGTTCGGCCATGTTGTGGACCTCCACAAGGACATCGAGCTGGAAGGTGTGGGCCACATCCAGCAGATGCACGAGCGTCGGCTGATCCAAAGCCGCGACGATGAGCAGGATCGCATCTGCCCCGGCCACCACAGCCTCAAAGATCTGCGCTTCGTGAATGATGAAGTCTTTGCGCAAACAGGGGATGTCCACCTGCTCGCGGATCAGCGTGAGGTAGTTCAGATGGCCCTGGAAGTACTTTTCATCCGTGAGGATCGAGAGCGCCGTGGCACCTGCCTTTTCATAACCACGCGCGATGGTCAGCGGATCGAAATCCTGGGAGATCGTGCCTGCTGAGGGCGAGGCGCGCTTCACCTCGGCGATCATGCCGAGGCGGGTGGGATCGGCGCGCAGCGCATCCGCCAGCGAGCGGAAGTCATCCCGCAGGGTGGCTGCGGCGCGCAGTTTCTCCGCACGCGGGAGCAGCTTCTCCACCTCGGTGCGTTTATGGGCGATGATTTCGTCCAGTTTGTTCATGGGGGGCCGACAATGGGGCGCGCGGAGCAAGGCGCAAGGCAACAAAGCGGCACTGCACAAATCGCATTGCGCCTTGCACGCCGTCCCTGGCTCATTACCCTCACCGCCTTATGTCAAAATCTGTACTCGGCAAAGGACTTGGCGCCCTGATTTCCGCTCCCCAGGCGAACTCAGGAGCCATGACGCGCATCCCGGCGCTCAGCCAGCCTGCCCCTGGTGATGTGGTGCAGCGTGTATCGCTCGACCAGATCGTCCCCAGCCCTCTTCAGCCTCGAAAAGAATTCGTCTCCGAGCAGCTCACGGAGCTCATGGAGTCCATCCGCGAGCACGGCATCATCCAGCCGCTCATCGTCCGCGCCGTGAATGGCAAAATGGAGCTCATCGCCGGTGAGCGCCGCTTCCGTGCCTCCCGCGAACTCGGGCTGAAGGAAGTGCCCATCATCGTCCGCCATGCCAGCGACCGCGATGTGCTGGAGATGGCCCTCATCGAGAACCTTCAGCGCGAAGACCTCAATCCCATCGAAGAAGCCCGTGCCTACAATCGCTTGGCGGATGAGTTCCAGATGAAGCAGGAGGACATCGCCAAGCGAGTCGGCAAAAACCGCGCCACCGTGGCCAATGCGATGCGTCTGCTCGACCTCGCCCAGTCCGTGCAGGACCTCGTCTCTCATGGCAAAATCACCGCCGGTCATGCCAAGGTGCTGCTCATGTTGAAGTCCGCCGATGCCCAGGTGAAGGCGGCGGATGAGGTGCTCAAGAAGGGCCTCACCGTGCGTGCCACCGAGAAGCTCGCGCACAACATCATCAACCCGCCGGTGCCGAAGCCGAAGGTCGATGACGCAGACATGCAGCAGGCCGTGGAAAGCTGCGAGCAGCGTCTCATGCAGCACCTCTCCACCAATGTGGCGATCAAACACAACGAGAAGAAGGGCAGCATCGAGATCGACTACTATGGCGTCGATGACCTGAACCGCCTGCTCGCCCTCATGGGTGTGCCTGAAGAGAAGCTCGAGAACTAGGCAATGACGAAATCCGCAGTACGCATGACGAAGGAAGCCCGAAGCCCGAAACCCGAAGTCAGCCGTCTCATTCGTGGACTCTGGATCGCCTGCGTCTGCCTCATCACTTCATGTTCGCAGGCAGCACATCTGGATGAGCCCGCCATCCAGACCTTCCTGAACCGCTACTTCTCCACCTGGTCCGCGAAGGACATGGACGGCTACGGCTCATGCTTCCACCCCACCGCGCGCATCACCTTCGTGCAAAACGGCGGCCAGGCAGGCAGCCAGGGCCTGACCGACTTCCTCCATGGGCAAAAGCTCGGCCACGAAAGCTCCCCCGTGCCCATGACCGAGGTGCCCACCAGCATGAAGATCTCCGGCGATGCCCGCGTCGCCCAGGCCGAGGTCCGTTGGAAGCTCACCAAGGGCCGCGAGATCGTCACCGGCACCGACTACTTCACGCTCATCAAGACCACCGACGGCTGGAAGATCGCCGCCCTCGTCTTCTACAACGACTGACCCGGCCTCTGTCGGCCACCCGTGAACCGAGCACCGCGCACCGAGAACCTTCCCCGCATGTCCAAGCCCACCTCCCCTTCCCCGCTCCCGACCCGCCTCTACCTCGGCGCCGCCTGCTTCCTCGCCGGGGCGGCCATGATGGTCATCGAGATCTGCGCCTTCCGCCTGCTCGCCCCCATCTTTGGAAACAGCGTCTATACCTGGACCGCCCTCATCGGCGTCATCCTCATCGCCTTCAGTGCCGGCGGCTTCCTCGGCGGGCGGCTGGTGGATAAATTCACCCATCTGAGCCTGCTCGGTTGGCTCCTCGGCGGTTCCGCCCTGCTCACCTTCCTCATCCCACCGCTGCACCTCGGCTTTGGCGAGAGCTTCTCCTCCAGCGGCATGATCGGGGGATCGGTCATGCTCTCACTCTTCCTATTCGCCCTGCCCGGTGCCCTCCTCGGGGCCGTCTCCCCGGCCGCCGTGCGCCTTTACAGCCTCACCCAAAAGGACACCCACGTCGGTGCCGCCGCAGGCACCATCTCCATGCTCGGCTCCCTGGGTAGCTTCGTCGGCACCTTCCTCTCCGGATTCGTCCTGCTCTCCCACTTCGGCGTGCGCAGCATCTTCATCGGCTGCGGCGTCCTGCTCGTTCTCCTCGCGCTCATCGCCTTCCTCCTGGACCGGGCCAGTGCTAGGAAAGCAGGCGCGCTTGCCGCCCTCGCCCTTCTTTCCGCCCTCATCGGCTCCCAGGCCCAGGAGCAGCCGGGCAAAGACGTCCTCTTCGTGCAGGAGTCCTTCTATCACCGCATCGAAGTCTCCGAGCAGGGCACCAGCCCGCACAAACAACGCCTCCTCAAGCTCGACTCCACCCCCGAAGGCGCCATGAACCCCGACGATGGCTCCCTCGTCATGGACTACCAGCACTACTGGCGGCTCCCCCTCCTCAAGGACCAGCCCACCATGGAAAGCGCCCTCTTCATCGGTGCCGGTGCCTTTGGCATGCCCGAGGCCCTCTCACGCGAATTCCCCCAGGCAAAGGTGGACGTGGCAGAGATCGACCCCCAGGTCATCGAGGTCGGCAGGAAGTTCTTCAAGCTCGCCGACCACCCCCGCGTTACCGCCCATGCCGGCGATGCCCGCCGCTTCCTCAATGAACAGACCGGCCAGAAGTGGGACCTCATCTTCGGCGATGCCTACGCCGGCGTCCGCTCCATCCCCGCCCATCTCGTGACCAAAGAGTTCTTCCAGCTCGTCGCCGATCACCTCACGCCCGAGGGCACCTTCGTCATGAACGCCATCACCGCCGTCCAGGGCCCCCGTGCCGAGCTGCTCGGCGGACTGCTCGCTACCCTGCGCAGCGTCTTCCCCCATGTCGAGACCTTTGCCGTCCAGGGCCCCCGCCATCTCGCGCAAAACATCATCATCCTCGCCTCCCGCCAGGACTGGAAGCCCCTGCTCACCGACCGCTTCCACGCCACCGGCACCTGGCAGGACAAAATCACCCGCAGCTACGTCGCCGCCAACCAACTCCCCGCCAACGGCCCTGTGTTCACCGATGATTTTAATCCGGTGGATCGGATCATTGCGCGAGGATTGCTGGAGTAACGGACAAGGTCTGGCAAGGAGCAAAGCGAGGTTGCCTATTCCGCCGCGCCGCCTGCGTTGGTCACAGCAGCTTTCAAACGGGTGATCAACTCAACTCTCTCGCCCCCAAGGAAGTCTCCAAGCCTTTCATCATTCGACGGATCTAGATTTAGATTAAAAACATCAAGATCCCAAACTCGCTCGGCGTTCTCCGGGTCACCAGCATACTGGGAAATAGTTGGCTGCGAAATTTGATAGGCGAGAACGTAGGATGCGATCATCCACCCACCGTTGATGTGGACTTCCGCTCTTGTCCAATAAAGGCTCTTTAAGAGACATTCAAACTTGTCGAGCCAGCGAGGGAGATCGTGCAGGATATGGTTGAAGTAGCCCCCAAGATAAATCAGTCGTTGTCCGCGAAATGAACCCTGCGCAGTGTCGTTGCCGGTAGTAGAGACCATGCACCGACATAAAGGTGGGAAGTCATCATCTAAGGGAAGTTTCTCCAGCACAATATCGTTCGCACTTCGATAATCGTGCCCGCTCGTCTGATGGGTGGGAATATATTCTTGGATAAACCCTAATAGTGGCGTTGTATTGCTCATGGTGTGTCTCTATATAGCCTAACACTTCTGTGGGTTAACAGATCGCAAGGTGTGCCCACAGCCTGATCCCCACGAATGGGTCGTCAGGGAAAAGGCAGTGGCGTTCATGGGCATCGGTTTACTCTGCCGGGCCGGGCTCAGGCAACCCCAATCTGCGCTTTGTCCGGCCTGGGAGGGGGAAATTCGGGAGTGATCCTGCCCCGGCCACGGCACCCGTCTAACCACCTCCGCCCGCCCTACCAAAAATAATTCTTGCCGAACCACCAACAGTCATGATTTAATTAACAAATGATGAAGGCGGCCACCACTCCTCCATTTTTGCGCATGGACCCCGTGCTACCGCACCCGTCCCGCCATGCGTTTTCCAGCCCTGGTCAACCAGCGCCAGTGAGGCAGCCTCTGCCACGCGCCCTCACCCTGCGGTCAGCCCGGGCCGTCGGCAGTCACTTCCCCACGGCGGCACCACGCACGCCGCATCCCCGCCACACAGCCCCTCCACAGCCATGAAACGTCACCGCCATGCCTAACAAGCTCCGATGGGACTCCGTCTCCCCAACGACCGGCGAGCCCCTGCGCTGGGACCAAGCAGGAGCTACGTGGGACGGCGACTGGCCCGATCCCCCGAAGCCCGAAAAGCCCCGCCATCTCTACAAACACTCCGTCAGTGATCTCAACCTACCTAACAATATGCAACCGTTCCGCTACCTCATCTACCTCATCAAAGGCATCTTCACCGCCAAGCCCGCCCTCCGCCCCGCCATGAGCGAGGGCGACTACCTCGACACCCTCGCCACCCGCAGCGGCCTCACCCGCGTGCAGATCGAGGCCTTCATCACCGCCCAAAGCGCCCTCCATGTCGAGCTCGCCCGCCAGGGCATCCCCGTGGACTTCATCCTGAAGCGCTTCCGCCTCGTCCCCTCCTGCGGCGGCAGCTACACCAGCCCCGACCCCGATGACGGCGACGTCTGCGCCACACTCGCCTTCTCCCTCGTCGTCCATCCCGATGAGATCGACAAGATGCGCGTCGGCTGCCCCCTGGAAAAGACCGGCGAATCCGGCGAGCTCGGCCCCAAGGTGGAGAGCGTGCGCTCCCGCCCCGGCAAGCTGCTGAACAAATACGGCGTCGGCCTAACCGCCGGCACCGAAGTGAATGGGCGGGACTTCCGCGAAAGCGGGGCCGAAGCCGAGTGGCCCACCGCCGAACTGGTCCCCGTCGCCGGAGGCACCGCCATCCCGCTCGGCGTCCTGGACTGCACCCCCACGCGTCTGGTCCTCGGCGGAGCCACCGCTGGCACCACCGGAGCCTATTTCCTGAAAATCACCGACGCGGGCGATCACTTCACCACCTGGGACCAGGAACTCACGGCTGCCTGATCCCGACTCCGGGGAGCTGCGGAGGGCATCTGCCGCACAGGCAGTGGCTAAATACCTCATTTTCAACGAAAAGTCCCCACAGCCGCCCGCGCTCCCTCCCGGTAGTAGCTGCACTCCCTCCCCCACCCAGCAGTGCTCCCTCCCGGTAGTAGCCACGCGACCTCCCCCATCCAGCGGCGCTGCCTCCCCCACCCACTCCGGCTATCTCCCGGAGGCAAACCGCGCGCGACCTCTCCCCATGAAGGGTTTGAGAGGCTGCCATCCGCCCTGCCGGGGGGAGGGGTATGACGCAGCGGGCCCCATCGCTGCCTGCTGGAAACGGTCATGCCGCCAACCACTCCCGGAAGAACTTCCTGGAAGGGGCGGGCGGCATGACCTGGATACTCAGGATGCCAGAAGGCTACTCCTTGAGCTTCGAGATGAGATACTCGTTCGTGGTCTTGGCCTTCACGTCAGTCACGCCGGGATAGAATAGCTCTGCGGTGACGCCATTGGCCTTGCAATGCTCCTGGAGCTTCACGCCGAAATTGGCGGTGTGGGTGGGGTCTTTTTGCTCCTGGCCGAGGGCCGGGGGCGCGCTGAAGGAGAGATAGACCGGTGGGTCATCCGAGGAAACGAGTGCGTAGGGCGAGTACTCGGCGATCCATGGCAGGATCTTTTCCCGCGCGGCCAGGAAGGCCTCGAAGGTGGGGCGCTCCTTGCCGGGAAGGAAGGCATGACCGCCGTACTTGCTGTTCGGCGTCCATTCCTTCATCTGCTGGGGATCAAGCGTGGTCTGCGCGCCATTCACGGCGGCACAGTAGAGGCGGGTGGATTCACGGGCGATGGGGTTTTCACTCTTCGGGTCCGCCATGTCAGGATGGAAGGCCAGCCACAGGCTGCTGCAAGCCCCGGCGGAACCTCCGCTGGCTCCGATGCGTGTCTTGTCGATGTTCCACTCCGCCGCTCTGCTGCGCACGGTCTGCAAGGCGAGCGCCGCATCATGCAGCGGGGCTTTGACCGGCGGCACCACTTCCTGGGCCTGGGAGATGTAGCGGTAATTGATGGAGACCACGGAGATGCCTGCGGCCAGGAACGGATCGACGGCGATGCCCTTTTTGTCACCGCCCATCCAGCCGCCGCCGTGGATGTAGAAGAGTAGCGGAGTTGGTTTGTCCGACTTCGCCTGCCAGAAGTCGAAGACATTTCGTTCGGCGGGGCCGTAGCGCACATCGGCTGCGGTGGGGGTCGGATTCTTTGGATAGACCTTCTTCGGGGCGACAGCGGCCTTCTTCGCCGGCGCTTCCGCCTTCTTTTTCGTTGGGGCATCTGCTGCAAAGGCCAGGCCCGTGAGCAGGAGGAGGGAAAGGGTGAGTTTCATGGGCCGAAGTGTACGAACCCAGCGCCCCCCATCTGGCGCGAATGCAGACACAAAACGGACCCTCAAGTGCAGCACGGGCAGGGCTGCACCCAGTGACCGGGGGAGATTTCCTTCAGCGTGAGATCCATGCCCACGCTCTGCTCCCACTGCGGATGCCTCATGCGATGCCCGAAGGCGCAGCCAGCAGGCGGATTGATCGGCGAAGGGACATCGCCTTGCAGGAGCTGGCGTTTGCGGCGCTTCGCCGGATCAGGCACGGGAATCGCGTCGAGCAGGGCCTTGGTGTAGGCGTGGCGGGGATGGTGATAAAGCTCCTCCGCTGGGGCGAGTTCGACGATCTTGCCGAGATACATCACGGCGACTCGGTCACTCATGTGCTTCACGACGCTGAGGCCGTGCGCGATGAAGAGGTAGCTCAGGCCCATCTCTCGCTGGAGATCGAGCAGGAGATTCAGCACCTGGCTTTGCACGGAGACATCGAGGGCTGAGACGGGCTCGTCGCAGATGATGAGCTTCGGCTTCAAAGCAATGGCCCGCGCAATTCCGATGCGCTGACGCTGACCGCCACTGAACTCGAAGGGGAAACGATCCGTCGCGCTCGCGGACAGGCCGACTTTGTCGAGCAGGTCGAGCACCCACTTCCGCCGCTCTTCCTTGGTGCCCATCTTTTGCACGATGAAGGGCTCCTCCAGGATGTCCCTCACCGTGTGGCGCGGGTTCAGGGACTCGGCGGGATCTTGGAAGATCATCTGCACATGACGCCGCATGGGCCGCAGCGCACCGATGCCCGCATGAGTGATGTCCTGCCCATCAAACTCGATCCTGCCGCTGGTGGGCTTCAGCAGACGCACGATGGCCTTGCCCAACGTGGTCTTCCCACAGCCAGACTCGCCCACGAGGCCAAGGGTTTCACCTTCACCCAGAGTGAAGCTCACCCCATCAACCGCTTTGCACGAAGCGACAGAGCGCCGAAGCACACCGCCCCGAACGGGGAAGTGCTGCTGGAGGTTTTGGACGGTAAGAAGGCTCATGCGACGCAGATGGGGCAGTGCTCGACGAAGTGGTTAGGCGCGATCTCGACGAAGGGCGAACGGGTGGCCAGATGCGCTTGGCTGTGCTCACGCCCCGAGCGCTCGGCGAAACGGCAGCCGGGCTTGAAGTCAGCGATGCCGGGAACATTGCCGGGGATGGCTCTCAGCAGGGTCTTGGGCTTGCTGTCGAGACGCGGGATGCTTTCCAAAAGCCCCTGGGTGTAGGCATGGCGCGGCTTGGCGAAGAGATCGAAGACGCTGGCCTGCTCAACGATGCGTCCGGCATACATGACGGCGACTTCATCACACACTTCAGCGATGACACCGAGGTCGTGGGTGATGAGGATGACGCTCATGCCCATCTCCTTTTGCAGATCGGCGATGAGCTCCAGGATCTGCGCCTGCACGGTGACATCGAGCGCCGTGGTGGGCTCGTCGGCGATGAGGAGCTTGGGTTTATTGATCAGCGCCATGGCGATCATCATGCGCTGTCTCATGCCGCCGCTGAGCTGATGCGGATACTCGTTGAGCCGCTGCTCAGGCGCGGGAATGCGCACCTTCTTCATCATGTCGATGCTGCGGGCGAGCACTTCGGCCTTGCTACACTCCGTGTGGAGCAAGATGGCCTCGGCAAGCTGCCTGCCGACCGTTTGCACGGGATTCAGCGCCGTCATCGGCTCCTGGAAGATCATGGAGATGTCGTTCCCACGGATCTTCTGCATCTCATCGAGCGGCAGAGTCACCAGGTCGCGCCCCTCAAAGCGGATGCTGCCGCCGAGGATCTTCCCATGAGGTTGAGGCAGCAGTCGTGTGATGGAGAAAGCCGTGACGCTCTTGCCACAGCCAGACTCACCCACAATGCCGAGCGTTTTGCCGCTGGGCACATCAAAGCTGATGCCATCGACTGCGGTCATGCGCCCCGCGTCCGTATCGAACGCGGTGACGAGATTTTCGACCTGGAGGATGGGGCTGCTCATTGCTTGGCTTGGTAGGCGTCGAAGACGCGCAGGGTTTCACCAAAGTCACGCCCGGTGCGGATGGCTTCCTTCGTCTCACGTTTCACATCCTCGTCGATCCAGAACATGTGCTCATCCATGGGTTCGCGGCTCTTGCGCGCATTCCCTTTTTCCGGCCAGCGGACCCAGCGCCACGTCATGTAGCGGTAAAACGGGGATTCCCAGGCAGGGATGGTGCAGGCGCGGTCCTCGATGAGTTTGGCGAGCTGCCAGGAGAGACGCTGCACTTCCTCCTCGGTCTTGGCTTTGCGATGCTGGTCAATGAGCGGGTCGAGCGCGGGATCGGCGGTCTGCGTCATGTTGTTGGTATCGGTGACGATCTCGCGCTTGCCGTCTTTGCCGATCTTGAAGGCGTTGGCGCTATGGTAGTCGTCCCAGAAGCGCGGATAAGGGGGCATCGCTCCAAATCCGGCGAAACCCATCTCGTGGTTCTTCTGGTCGAGCTTCTTATACATCTGCGTGGAATCGAGACCTTCGACATTGATCTCCAATCCCGCCTTCTTGGCCTCTTCCTTCAAGCGCAGCATGATCGGCGTGATCACGCTAGAGTTGAACGTGGTGAGAGTGAAGGAAAGCTTTTTGCCCTCGGCGTTTTGCAGGATGCCATCCGGTCCGGCCTTGGTGAAGCCCGCCTTCGCGAAGTGCTCGCGAGCCCTAACAGGATCGTAGGGCCGGGCGCGGAGATCGGGATTGGTGAACTTGCCGAAGCCGGACACCGTGCTGTTCATGCGGGTCTTGTCGCCACGGAAGTCCACATCGATCACCTTCTGGAAGTTCATCGCGTAGCTGATGCCGAGGCGCACATCGAGGTTGTCGAGCAGTGGCTTGCTTTCGTTGATGCGGATGCCCCAGGTGACCTGCGGATACTCATTGTAAAACATGTGCCGCTCTATGTAGCCGTGGTAGATCTCGGGGATCTCCGCCTTGTCATACCAGTAACGCGGCAGGCCTGCGAGGTAGTAGTCGAACTGGCCCTGGCGGAACATCTCGAAGGCCTTGTCTGGGCTGGCGATGATCTTGAACTCCAGGAAGTCGCAATTGAAGAGGTAGCGGTAGTGTTTCGAATCGCGCGCCCACCAGTCTTTGACCCGAGTCAGCGTGATGGAACGCCCGCGCTTCATCAAAGCGGGATCGATGACATAAGCCCCGGTCACCGGGCAGATGCGCCACTGATAGCGTGCCGGGAAGTCGGGGCCAAGCTCGCGGTAGAAATGACGGGGGCTGGGCGGAATCATCGCATACCAGACGGGGTCTGGCTTGGACTCTGGGATCGTGATCGAGAAGGTGCGCTCGTCGAACTTCGTGATCCCGGCATACTCCTTCGTGTACCAATCATTGTACCAAGGATCCTTCAGGTGCGTGCTGGTCATGACAAAGAAGGTCATGAAGAAGTCCTCCACCTCGATTGGATGCCCATCCGAGTAGGTCAGCTTGTCCTGGAGACGGAAATACACCGTCTTGCGGTCCTCAGAGATAGCCCATTCCTTCGCCATGCCGGGAATCCACACATCCTCATCGGGATGACGTGTGACAAGATCGATCTCGATGTTGTCGTGATGATGGTGGCGGAAGCCATTGCTGGCATCAGGGCCGACTTTGCGGAAGGTCGGCGGGAAAGTGGGGTGCCAGTCATGGAAGGTACCGCCCTTCTTGGCGCGGGGATCACCGAACTCCGGCACATCGGCGGCGTTCTCCCATTTCAGACTTGCTGGCAGATCAGCAGGCGTCTTCCACTGGAAGAAGTCCGGCTTCGATTTCCAGTAAGCCTTCACCTCCTCGGTGTTGTCATACGGCGGGAAGCGGGTGTCGTCGGAATCAGAGCATGAACTGAGGGCGGAGAGCAGAGAGCAGAGAGCAAGAGCCGCCAGCACGACTCGAATTGAGCCGTGTTTCTCTTTGCCCTTCACTCTTTGCTCTTTGCTCATCGGTAGGTCGTGAATTTCTTTGGATCGAATGCCTCGCGTATGGCTTCACCGACGAAGGTGACAAGCACGAGCACGGTGGTCATCGCCACGAAGGCGCTGCTGACAATCCAGGGGTAATTGAAGTCCTCGGTGCCTTCATGCAGCAGGCGGCCCCAACTTGGTTCTTCCGGCGGCAGACCGAAGCCGAGGTAATCCAGCGCGGCGAGCGAAGTGATGATGGCCGACACTTCAAAAGGCGCGAGCGTCACCAGAATGGCGATGCTGTTGGGCAGGATGTGTTTGAAGATGATGCGCCCCGTGCTGGCACCGAGAAGCCGTGCGGAAGCGACATAATCACGCGCTTTTTCCTTCATGGCCGCCGTGCGGATGTAGATGGTGGTGCCCATCCAACTGAAGAGCGAGATGATAACCACCAGCAGGAACAAGTTCGGGCTGATGATCGAGCTGACGATCATGACGATAAACAGAAACGGCAGCACCGACCAGATCTCGATCAACCTCATGCCCACGAGATCCAGCAAGCCGCCGAAGTAGCCGAGCAATCCGCCCGCCGCGATACCGACGACGAAAACGAAGATCACAAACAGGATCGAGGCAATGATCGCCTGCTGCCAGCCGCCATAGAGAATGGCGAGCACATCGCCGCCCATCGAAGTCGTTCCGAGGAAATGCCGATGCGCCCATGATGGCGGTGAAGGCGGATAAACCACGGTCAGCATGGTTTCAGATGCTTGAGATTCCAGAACTGCTGCTTTGCCTTCGGTGAAGTCGTTGTAGGCGGTGCGGGTGCCCTTGTCGAAGGTGGCTTTCTCCACCTGCTCGTTGCTCGCGTCCCAGCCGAGCATCTCGCCCTGCTTCAAACCATGACGGAAGACCCACTCCTGGCGCTTCTGCTGCGGCTTATCGCGAAACAGCGTGTAAGCGCGCCCATCGAACGGTTTGGTTTCACTCGCCCGATACGCCACACCCTCACGCAGGACGACTTCCTCGATGGTCTCCGGCGTGTCGAGCTTCGGATCATACGGCACGATGGGCATGAGCACCCAGTTCGCGGATTTGGACTCGCGGAACTGGCGCTGCAGCTCGCGGTAATCCGTCTCCGACTCGTCTTTGAGTCCGAAGGTGGTCGCAGGTTTCACGTCGGTAACGAACGGGAAGTAAAACTTGCCTTCATAGCGAACGACCAGCGCGCGCTTTCCAACAATCAGGGTATCGAGTGATCCAACGCCCACCAGTGCGAGCAGAATCAGGAAGGAGGCGTGCCCGCGCTTGATCTCACGAAAGCGGCGGAACTGCTTCAAGGTCAATGGACTCCAATGCCACTGCGTTTGTCCGAGCCAGAGCAACCAAGCGCCCGTCAGCGCAAAGCCTCCGAGCAAAATCCATCCTAGCCACGCTCCGCCAAGAAACGGCACCTTAAACACCGGCACGGACAACGACAGCCACCGGAACAACGCGGCAAGCGCTGCATAGGCAATGAGGGTGATGCCGGTGGTGCGGGGAGACATGAGTTATTCGAAGCGTATGCGCGGGTCGGTGAGCGCGACGAAGAAGTCAGACAAGATGTTGCCCACCATGAGCAAGACGACCTGAATAACGAGGATGCCCATCACAAGCGGGTAATCGCGATCCAGCACGCTGTAGTAGCCGAGCAGGCCGAAGCCATTGATCTCGAAGATCAGCTCAATAAGTGTTGAGCCAGCCACGAAGATCGAAACGATATGTCCCAGCGTCGTCGCGAGCGGGATGAGCGAGTTCCGCAGCGCATGCACGAGCACCGCGCGCTTGAAGCCCGCACCTTTGGCAACTGCCGTGCGCACATAATCGGCGGCGAGGTTGTCCATGAGGTTGTTTTTCACCAGCATCGTCATGAAGGCGAAACTGCCGACCATGTAGCAGATGAGCGGCAGCACGGCGTGATGCACCACATCCCAAGCTTTCCCACCGACGGTGAGCGAGGCGAAATTTTCACTAACGAAGCCGCCCGTGGGGAACCAGTTCAGCCGCGCGGCAAGATACACCACGAGCACGCTCGCCAGCACGAAACCGGGGATAGAGTAGCCCACGAAGATGAGGATCGAGCTGGCATTGTCGATCACCGTGCGATGTTTGATGGCCTTCAAAATGCCGAGCGGGATGCAAACGAGGTAGCTGATGATGAAGGTGACCAAGCCGTAGAAGATCGAAACAGGCATGCGCTCGCGGATCATGTCCCAGACATATTCATTGTAGCGCGTTGAGATGCCGAGGTTGCCTTGTAGCAGGCCGTCGAACTTCGGGCGGAAGACCTGCACGCGTTCTTTTTCCTTCTCCTCGCGAGTTCGCCACTCTTTCAGGCCGCTGGCATCATCGAGGCCGCTGGCATCATCGGCGGACAGCTTGCCATCGCGAGTCACCTTGGCTTGGGTAATCCGATAGGCGTTGTTGGGCTTCCATTGCTCACGCGGCAGCAACTCTTGCAGCGTCACCGGCATCTCCTGCTTGTCCTTCGCGAACTTGACGAACTGCTTGTCGCCCTCCTTTGGCAACATGCCCAGCCAGGCGAGGTAGGCCGGGAAAAACGGACGGTCGAAGCCATAATAGGCGGCCATCTCCTCCTTCTGCTCCTCGCTGAGGGACGCGCCCGCGTCCTTCATGCCACGATCCCCCTGCTGCGCTGCCGCTTGTCTCAATGCGGCTTCCAGAGGCCCGCCGGGCGTCACCCGCGTGATGAAAAACACCACCATCGTCGCCCCGATCAGTGTCGGAAGAATGAGCAGGAAGCGGCGGATGAAGTAGTCGCGCATGAGGCGTTTATGGCAGGGAGAGCGGAAGTCTCAGACATACGTCGCCAAGACACAAGGCTTTGTGTCTATTTTACTTCGATGTTCTCGGGTCCTGGCCGTAAACGCCGCCGCTTTCTTCAGCGGGGAGCTTGGGTTTGGAGCGATCAGGGCGGTCTTCGGCGAACCAGTGGTTGTTGGCGAAGCTGAAGGTCTCGGGGGCGGTGTTGGCTCCGATGTTGATCTCGATCTGCACCTGGGCGCGGCGGAAGATGACCTTGTTGTCGGTGATCTTGACGTTGCGGCAGGGTGGGAAGCGTTCGCCGGTGGTTTCCTGGAGAATTCGGAAGATCCACTTCTCAGGGTAAAGGATGGTGTTGCGCGTGAAGAGGGCTCCATCCACTCCGACAAAGGCGGCGGCGCAGAGGCTACCTTCGATGATGCAGTCCTGGACGGTGAGGTCTTTGCCTTCATACGCGGCATCGGGCGGGCGGAAGAAGTCGAGCCCGGTGGAGCCGCCGACATTCACGGGACGCTCGCCGGCGTTTTTGAAGTGGCATTTTTCCACCGTGACCTCGCTGGTGCCACCTTTGAGCTGAATGGCGGCGCTGGCGGTGAAGCCGGGTTTGCCGGTGAAGTTGGAACCGATGATCTTTGACTTGTGACAGCCGACAAAGTCGATCCCCTGCCCTCCCCAGCCGGTGATGGTGCAGTCGCGGATGGTGAGTTCATCGAGACCAGAACACTTGATGGCGTCGTGATTGCCGGTGGGGCCGATGTCGCTGATGTCGAGATGATCGAGGGTGACGCCTTTCACCGAACTCGTTCGTTGTCCGCCGTCGTCGATGTTCAGGCCGTTTGTGCTTTGGCCGCTGATTTTCAGATGGCGGAGCGTGAGTCGCTGGCAGCGGGAGAATTGGAGCCCGCTGTTGCCACCTTTGAAATGCGGCGGCTGGCTGGGATCGAGAGCTTCGAGAGTGAGGTCGTCGATGCCGGTGATGTGGTGCCCGCCGGGATAGTCGCCGGGGGCGAGCTTCAAGATGGTGCCTGGCTTGAGATCATCTCGAAGCGCGGACTTGAGCGCGTCGGCATCTCTGATTTCAATGCTCGATGCCTGGACGCTGATGATAAAACTGAGACTGAGGATGAGTTGGCGCATGATGCCAGTAAACGCCTCTCAAGGCTTCGGTTCACGAGTGAAAGCGATCTTTCCATTCAGGCTGAGGCATCAGACAGGCGTCTTTTTTGCCAAAGAACCGGTAGCGATTCGTGGCGACGAAGGTGTAGGCGAGGTCGCGCAGAGGACGCGGGATGATCCTGAAGATGCCAAGCCAAGAGAGGCGTCCCCCCATGAGCGCGGCAAGCTGGAGAGCAGCATCGCTTTTGGCAAAGCTGCCCTCGGGGGTGATGAGGATCATGCTGTGCGGCTCGGCAGGATCGAAGCCTCGCTCGCGATAGAGCTTTGACCCGAGTTCAGACTGGATGGAGCAGAAGTGGACGATGCCACGCTGATCATGAGCGAGCACCCATTGGACGCTGTTGTCGCAGAGATTACATACGCCGTCGAAGAGGAGGAGATGGGTCCAGGCTTGTTCAGTCGGCATTGTCACTGGAGGTCGTAGAGGTGGTGGAAAACATCCAGAATAGATACGCCACGAGAAGCAGTCCTCCGAAGCCTAATGTCACTCCCCAAGTTTGGCCGTGAGCGAGCGGGTCGGCAAAGCGCTCCCAGATGTCGCCCAATAGAGAGCCGGGGTTGCTGACGATGTCCCAACTGTTCCAGCGCAGGAAGCGTCCGAGATAAATGCCAAAGCCGGACAGCATGAGGCAGATGCCGACGAAGCTCCAGGCCATGAGGAGGGAGGACTTCCGCGCAATCCAGACCTGCACGAGCTGGAGAGACTGGAAGCCCATCCAGAGAGAGACAAGAGCGAAAGAAAGGAGCATCAGCAGGTCATACCATACAGGAATGCCTGAACGCGGGTGGAGATGCAGAAGGTCGGTGAGGACGTAGGGTGCATTCGGAAAGAAGAGCAGCCAGCCTGAGATGAAAGGGGTCGCGAGACGCCAGCGCTCAATTTTTGACAGCAGGACCGCAAAACCTAGAGGGATGGCGGCGAGGAAGAGATTCCAGGCAAGGAAAACGAACTTCGTATGGCCAGCCCAATGGATTCGATAGCCGAGGAGCGCGGCGCACCAGACGCAAGCGACTGCGGCAATGGAAAGGAGGCGGATGACAGGCATAGGCGACGGTCAGACTGTCAGAGCGGCAGGAGGTTCGATCAATGATGAGCTAAGACAAAAACGGCAGCACCCGAAGTGGGTGCTGCCGTTTGGGAGATCGAGTCTGAC
>JBIKIA010000296.1:0-6106 GCA_044361885.1 Prosthecobacter sp.
CACATCTCTTTAAAGTGCGCCCATGGAAGATCAACCCGCCCCCATCCGGCCCCGGCTTCCCACGCGGGAAGAAGTCATCATGCTGAATTCCAAATATGCCAGCCGCACCTCGGAAGAGTGCAACGCGCAGGCAGACATGCTCCGCCGAATGCGGCGGGAGGAAGACGAGCGTCTCGCCCAGCAGGCTGCCAAGAAGCCCTGAGGTCAGCTCTAAACAATCGTCACCCGGCTCCGCACCAGATAGGGCAGCCCCATCGCCTCGATCCGCAGGCCGTGCGCGCTGTCCTCCGGCCCCAGGCTCACAAAGAGCACCTGATCCTCGTCGTGGTTCAGGATCGGTTGGAGTTCCGCCTTCATCTTGTTCAGCCGCTTCTCATCCAGCGCGCATTCAAAGACGCTGTATTGCAGCCGCACGCCAAAGCCCTCCATCGACTTTGCCACCTGGCGCAGCCGCTTCGGGTCACAAATGTCATAGCTCACGAGGAATCGGGTTCTCATAGGATCGGCTCCTCATCTCGTGGTGAATCCATGAAACCCCGCCGCCTCTCCGCGCAGGTAGCGCCAGAGCTGCCGTGCCTGCACTTCCAGCATCCGGCGATAGCTCATCTTGTAGCCGAACTCCGGGTGGCTCACCTCCGAATCCATTCTTCGGAAGTAACCCTCCCAAAAGGCACGCCGCCCTCCGTCTTTTAAAAAGGTCCCGTTCGCACTCCTCACAAAGTCATCCACGCCCAGCTCCCCGCGATTGATCAGCGAGATCACCACACTGTCCGCGATCAGCGGGCGAAACTCCTCCATCAGATCCAGAGCCAGCGCAGGCCGTCCGTAGCGCGGCTGATGCAGAAAGCCCAGGAAAGGGTCCAGCCCCACCGCATGGCACACGCCCGTCAGTTCCTTGGCGAGCATGGAGTAAGACATCGACAGCAGCGCATTCACCGGATCACGCGGCGGGCGCTTGTTCCGCCCTTGGAAATCAAAGCGCCACGCCTCCCCCCTGCCCTTCAGCATCGTCGGGAAATGCTCGAAGTACAGCGCTGCCGCCATCCCCTCATAGCCCAGCAGCACCGTCCGATCCTGCACCTCTGCCACCCCGTCCCGCAGTTCCGCCATCTTCTTGATCACCTTCTCCGGCGCATCCCCGTTTCTCATGAGCAGCACCCGTTGATTGTGGATCTTTGCCCGGATGATCTCCCGCGCCAGCTTCAGGCGGATCACCTCCTTTTGGAAAAACTCATACTGCCCCATCCGCGCATCCACCCCGCTCGTCGGCAGCCCGCGCAGGAGTCCCAGGAAACGGCCCGCCGGGGAAAAATACGAAACGTCAATGTCCAGCTCCAGCGCCGTCTGCACGGCCTGCGCCGTCAGCTGCACCGCCCCGTAGAGGTAAATCGCCCGCAGTTGATGCCCCGGCATCTTCTGCACCACCTCACCTTTCACACTCACCGTGAACATATCTCCCCTCTGCCCCACCTGCGCCCCTGGCGTATGCACCACCAGGATCTCCCCCGCATCCCCGTCCGGCCTCGGCGCTTCCTTGATCTCAGGAGCGCTCACGCCCTTTTCATTCTTCTGTGGCAAGCCATAGCGGGCAGCAGTGCCCGCGCTCCTCTCGGCGAACTCATCAAACACCAGCGCCATCTGCGCCTCCTCCTTTTTCTCCTCATACCCCGCCGCCCACCAGCGACTCTCATTCGGCAGGCAGATTGGGTAGGCAGAGCAGTAGAGACAGCGTGGATCATTCACCAGCGGCGGCGGGCAGTGCCCGCTGGCCGCCTGCGCCTTCGCCGCTGCCAGTGAGCTCAGCGTCTGCTCCCGTAGTTCCGGCGTCAGCTCCACCGGCACCCTCCTTTTATCCTCTGCGTAGTAGATCCAGCCCCGCGTCACCCGCGTGCCCTCCTCCTCCAGCAGCAGCGCATGGGCCATCACCTGCACCGCATCGCTCTCCTTCGCCACTCGTTCACCGTTCGCCCCTCGCTTCGCACTGCCCTTCTTGTAGTCCACCACCGCCGCGCCCTCACCATCCCCCTCGATGAGATCGACGACTCCCACCAGCCCGAGCGCCACGCTTTCCAGCTTCAGGCTCCGCAGCCGCGCCCCCTCGGGCAGTCCCTCGGCCAGCGCATTCTTTTTCTCCTCATCATAGTTGGAGGCCTTGTCCACATTCCGGTGCAGATGACTTCCCGCCACCGTGTCTGCATTCTCTTCGAAGAGATTCTCCACCCACTGGTAATAGAACAGGCGCTGGCAATAGATGAAGTTATGCAGCCTCCGCACCGGCAGGGGCGGCTGGAGCGTGATGGCATCATCCTGAGTTTGGATCGGGGCGGCGGCATTCATGACGCCGGTAAGATAACACCATCTGTCAAGTTAGGCTGCCAAACGCCTCCAAACTAGCCCATGGGAATCTCATCTTCGGGGTCGGGCTTTGCCCATGAACTCAACCGCGTCTGATTGATGGCCGCACAGCGCTTCCACTGCGCCACACGATCATTCACGGCCTTCCAGAGTCCCGGACCCGAAGCGTACGGAAAACATTCGGCGGACTCGACCTCCAACCGGACGCGGCCAAACTGCGCCACGCCCTTCTCATCATAGAAGAAATTGGTGTTCTTCTCCTTGGGAAGGTCGCTGCCCCTCTGCGGCACCAGCACGGCTTTCTCCGCACCAAAGCGCCGCTTTTCACGGGCGAGGAAGGAATCCTCCTGTCCCTTGGCTCCCTTCTTCCGTTCCGTGCGGAGACGATGATGGATGTGAGCAGCGCTTGGATGAGCCACCGCGCGGAAGGCCAGGTTCGCTGCCGCATTCAGGTCCGCCTGCATGGGTAGCACAGAAGCCTTGTCCTTGTGCTTGCGGTTAGGCGCGGGTGCCGGATGCGCCACGGCCTGCGCAGTGATGAACATCGGCCCTCCCGGCTGTGGGGCCAGCAGCGTGCGGTGCGGATGATCTGATTGGCTGATCTTCTCCAGGGCCGCGAACACCTCCTTCACTGCTTTAGCGATTTCATACTGTCGCTCCAGCGTCTCGCGTTTGTCCTTGTTCTTGGCAGCACCGGCGATCTGCTGCTGCAAATCAGCCAAGTCCTCCTTGAGCACCACCCGCCAGCGGAACTCATGCCGATCCTCCCAGCCAACCTCCGCCGCACGGAAGCCCGCCATGCCTGTCAGTGAACAGAAGCGCGACGAGTAAGCCGCAGGCGTCTCCAGCACGGGAATGCCAAACGGCTCCGCCAGCATCTTCACCTTCATCATGATGGCACGGTGGCACCACTTCATGAGCCGCGTGTTTTCACTCTTGGCCCGCCCTTGGTCCGAGAGGTAACGCGAGAGATCTTCCAGCACGATCATATCCACTGGCGGTCTGGCTTTCTCATACTCCCCATGAGTGTCCGTGATCTCACGGCTCTTGGCCGACATCTGCGGCTCTCTCAGCTTCAAGCCCAGAGCTTGAGCTAAAATAAGATGCGACGTCTGGTTCACCCGCTGCTCGCGAATGTTTTCCAGCTTGGTCAGCACATCCGGGCAGGGATCAGGAATGGGATCGTTCCGCATCTCCGAGGCCGTCAACGGCTTCTCACCGATCTGCCGACGCAGGGATTGATTGAGCGACTGCCAGCGGCGGCGCAGTTCGGAGAGTTGTTCAATGCGTGCCATGCTGAGCCCGCGCTGGCCGCGCAGCTTTGTCTTCCGCTCATCCGTACCCGATGCCGTCTGCCGCAGCAGGTGACAGTCTTCCTTCTCAGGATGCGTCACCCATTCCCAACGCCGCCCCAGCAGAGGAATGATTCGATCCGTGAGCAGCAGCAGATTCTCCTGCACTTGCAGGCGCTGCGTACTGATGTGGATGTGCAACGCATCCCGCAGCTTCACCAGATTTTCCTCCGTGCCATCTGCCAGCGCTTTCCACTCAGGCATCCGATCATGTTCCCGAATTTGTTCCAACGCGCTCTGCCGCTGCGCTTCATTGTCTGGCTGGGAGAGCTTCCAGTGCCAGGAAATGCAGTTGGCGATCCAGTTCTGAGCCCGGCGCATGGCTACCAGCAGTTTGTCATTCAGCTCGGGAAAGCTATACTCCTGCTGCAACACACCATCGGAAGTGATGCCACCGAGTAACCCCTGATAAGGCTGCCAGTTCTTCTCTGGCTGCGCCGGAGTCTCCGCCGGGCAGAGTGACGTCATTATGGCGTAAGTCTCCTGACACTCCGCCAAGTCAGCCGGACGGCCTCGTGACCCATAAGGCTCCTCACGAAAAGCTTTACCACAGCCATCCTTGTCCAACGGACTCTCAGGACGCAGAACCACCGCATCCTCACCCGGCAGTTTCAAGATGGCTCCTGAGCGATAGCGGCCAAACCAATCCTTCTCCCCTGCCCTGCCGATCAGGCGGGCTGTGCCGCCGCCCTGCGTCCCACACTCCACCAGAGCGACGCTGGCAGCATGACGTGTGCCGAGATCGGCAGCCAAGACACGGAAGCTGGAGACCTTCTCCCACCAGCGATGAGGCTCCTTGCCATCAAAGTCGCTGGCCCAGCGCATGAAGGGAAATTGTTTCCCGTTCTTCCAAGTCACGAACTGCCGCTGCCAAAGCTCCTCTTTGCCGACCAAGGTTTTCACCTTGGAGTCGTCCAGACTTAGTGGGAAATTGAGCAGGATGCGCTTGGCTCCATTCCCATCCATGTCCGGCATGAGCTGCACGGCAGAGTCCTGAAGCTGCTGCGGGTTCACCTTCCCCTCCTGCTGCCCAAAGAGCGCTTGCATCATGGGCTGCGTCCAGTCCTGCACATAACTGCCATCTACACCGCGAATTTGATCTCTCAGAAGCCGGGGAGCGGAGTAACACAAGCGCGTGGCCTGCACGGCGAAACGTCCATCTTCGCTGCGGACAGCCATAGGCACCGTCACTGCCTGCTCACGGAGATCATGCTTATATTCCCCGCGTTCCTTACCGAAACTGCACACGTCCGTGAACATGAACAAGCGACGTGAAAACCGAGCATCCGCAGGCGTGAAATTCAAAGGGCGTGCCGAGACTTCCTCCAGTGCTTCTCGAATCTCGCAATACTCGCGGAAGGCCTCCAGCGGGTCAGCCGCCCATTCGTTTTTGAGGATCAGCTCTTGCAGCTTTTCATCCGGCTCCCGCCAGATGCTCCACGCGGCATCATCGACAATGAGCGCTTCAAAAAGCCGATGGGAACCGATCTGCTCACGCTTCTCACCACCACGCATCTCATCCAGGGCGGCTTGGAGTTGGGCACGTTTGGCATCTGAGTAGGCCTCGCCTTTCTTTGCGATACTTTGCCATTTCCGCTTCACCTCTCCCCAGCCCTTCATGGTGCGCCGACGCAAGCCATAGGCCGTCCTGCGGCCATCCGTGAGCCGATATTCCTCCGCCAGATCGTCATTCACGATCTGACGCAGACGATCAATCCGTGAGTCTCCCACAAAGCGAGACAGCACCTGCTCCTCACCGCTTTCATTGGTGGGTGCCTTGGGCTTGCCCTTGCTCTCTTTCCAAAGTTTTTGAAGCCGTGTGAGCAGGTCTTTCCCTGACTCATCTGCGTAGGCTTCCATGGCCCGTTCGCCATCCATGATCAGGAGCTTGGCGGCGAGAGTGTTCAGCTTGTCCTCCCGCTTCTCCACATTCTGCTGGAACTGGTTATACACCTTCAAGGCCTCCTTGAAGGCGGCGATGTCGAACTCTTTCCAAGCCAGTTTGCCAGCTTCTCCGCGCCAAAGCGGAAGAGCTGTAAAGCCAGTGAAGACGTATCCGCGGTTTCCCCGTGCCAGCTTGATCGGATCATCTCCATCGACGATGAAGCTTTCATCCGTGAGCTCTTCCATCAGTGCCGTTTCATTCGTTGGCTTTCCGACCTTCGGCGCGCTCGGTGCTTTAAAGGTGGATTGAAAAAACTGCTTCGTTGTAGCATTCGGGAAGGCGAGAAAGAGTGTGCAGGCATTCACCCGCGGCACGTTGATGTTGCCTCCGCGGCGTTTTGGAAGCTGAAAGTCGGCCTTCAATTCCGCGAGCCATTGCTCAAAGGTCTCTAGGGGAATTTCATCCAAGAAAGTCTCGTGAGCTTCACGCAGACGAGCGATCAGTGATTCTCCCG
>JBIKIA010000298.1:0-6096 GCA_044361885.1 Prosthecobacter sp.
TGAGGGTTTGAGCCTGGATAATACTCGTACCGATCTGCGGGCAGCGTTGACGGATTGCAATGCTGGCCCGAAGGCCCGTCAAATCAGAGGGAAGGAATGCAGATGGACTACTTTTTGCCAAAGAGCCGCTTGAAGAAGCTGGGCTTGGGTTCTTGGGCTGGCTCGGCAGGGGGCACATTTTTTACGGCTTTCACGACCACCACCGGCCTCGGCACAGAAGGCGGGCCTTCGATGATGACGGTCATGCCTTGAGTGATCATTTTCACGAGGCGCACGACATCCCAGTTCGCCGTCCTCATGCAGCCGTGGCTGGCGCTGCGACCGATACTCTGCGGGCTGTTCGTGCCGTGGATGCCGATGCCTGGTTTGTTCAGGCCGATCCACATGACACCGACGGGATTGTTGGGGCCTAGAGGGAGTTGGTAGTAGGTCTCGCTGCGCACGCCGTATTCCAGGACGCTCTTGTCCCAGCGGAAGGTGGGCATCTGTGCGATGCCGAGGATGCGCCAAGTGCCGGGTGGTGTGGCTGTGTGGCCGCTGCCGGGGGTGATCGGGAGGCTGGCGAGCAGCTTCTCCCCGTCCCAGAGGGCAAGTAGTTTTTCGCGTGTGTCGATCTTGATAACGCGGGTCGTGAATTCAGGAATCTCCGGCAGCTTGGCGATCTGGGTCAGTTCCTCGATGAGAAAAGGCTGCACGCTAGGTACCTTCACCACATCGCCGGCCTTCAGGGCGCTCAGCTTCATCGGCTGATTGATGAACTCCAGGAAGTCAGGCGCACAGTGAAAACGCTCGGTCAGAAACTCCAGCAGCGAGTCATAGGGCAGGTATTTTTTTTTGCTCTGCGCCGAGGGCTGACTGGGCAGTTCACCGACGAAGCCAAGGTCTTCGGTGCGAATGGTGTAGGTGGTGTAAAGTTCCGTCACGCTACTGAGGTCCAGCGTATGAGTTTCGAGTTCAGTCTCAGGCTGGCCGTTGGCGCGTTGGTAGTGTTTGAGAGCTTTGGTGGTGAATTCGCCGGGGCGGCCATCAAGTTTCCCCGGTCCAAACAGCTGCGAATCGAGGAAGATCTGAAGCCGTAGGATATCATCCACAGGCTCGGGCGCTTTGGGCAGCGGGTCAGGGATCACCGCAGAGGCAGGGGCGGCGATGAGCAGGGAAAAGAGAACGGGAAGGAGTTTTTTCATGGAGGACTTGGCAAACCGTGAAGAGCAACAGAGCTAAAAATGGCCCAATGCTGGGTTCATGGGGAACAAGGTGAACTTCGGCAAGTACGGCAGTGCGCGGCTATGGAGATAGGTCAATAGCGGCAAAAACAAAAGAGGGTGATTTTTCTCTGACTGCCGGGTTGTCATCCGCCCCCAGCCGTTCATTCGTAGCACCAACGACATGGCCTGCAAAATCGACCCCGCTCTGCATCAGGATAAAAAACCGGACTGGATCCGAGTGAAGCTTCCGCGTGATCCTGTCTTCTGGAGCACGAAGTCCCTCATCTCCGACCTGAAGCTGCACACCGTCTGCGAGGAGGCCCAGTGCCCGAACCGCTGGGAGTGCTGGAGCCAGGGCACTGCCACCTTCATGATCGCTGGGGACCGCTGCACCCGTGCCTGCGGATTCTGCGCGGTGAAGACGGCCAAACCCTTCGCCCTCGAAGCTGACGAACCCCAGCGCGTGGCCGCCGCCACGAAGCGCCTCGGTTTGAACCACATCGTCATCACCGCCGTGGCGCGTGACGATGTCAAAGACGGCGGTGCCGAGCACTTCGCCCGCACCATCGAGGCCGTGCGCGAGGCCGTGCCGCACATCACCATCGAGATCCTCGTCCCTGACTTCAATGACAAGGACGACGCGCTGGAAGTGGTGATGAAAGCCCGCCCACACATCTTCAATCACAACCTCGAAACGGTGGAGCGCCTGACGCCGCTGGTGCGCAGCCGCGCCATGTATCATCGCAGCCTGCATGTACTGAAGCGCGCGAAGGCCATGTCCATCGAGTTCGGAACCAAGTGCGCCACGAAGAGCGGCCTCATGCTCGGTCTTGGCGAGACTGAGGTGGAGCTTTTCCAGGCCATGGATGACCTGCTGGAGCACGACGTCACCGTCCTCACGCTCGGCCAGTATCTTCGCCCCAGCGCCCAGCATCTGCCGGTGATCGACTACATCCACCCGGATACCTTTGAGAACTACAAGCAGATCGCCCTGAAGAAAGGCTTCCGCCATGTCGCCAGTGCCCCGCTCGTGCGCAGCTCGTATCATGCGGCCGACTTTAAGCCTGAGTTGGACGTGCAATAATCAACGCCGACCAAGCCGGAACTGCCGCTGATACTTCAGCGGAGTGAGGCCGACGTGTTTGTGGAAGTGATGGGTGAAGCCGCTTTGATCGTAGAAGCCAAGGTCGATGGCGATCTGGCTGATCTGGGCATCTTCGTGCTGAAGCGCCTCACACGCGGCCTGAATGCGAAGCTTCATGATGAAGGTCTGGGGGCTGCAACCGAAGGTCTCGACGAATTTCCGGTGGAGCTGCCGGGGGCTGAGATGCACCTGCGCGGCGAGATCCTCCACACTGAGGCGGGTGCGGAAGTGTTCGCGGATGTAGGCGAGGGCGCGCTCGATGTGCTGGCTGGCGTGGACGATGGTCATGGCTTGGCCGTAACTCTGCGTGGCACCCATGATGCCGACCAAGCGTCCTTTCTTGTCACGCAGCGGCATCTTGTTCGTGATGAACCAATCGGGGATGCCCTGTGAATTGAAGAACAGTTCGACGATGTTCAGCTTGGCCTCGCCAGTGAGGAAGATCTCCTCGTCATCGCGGCGGAAGTTCTCGGCGAGACGGCGGGGGAAGAGATCGAAGTCATCTTTGCCCATGATCTGGTCTTCGCTTTTGAAGCCCATGGTCTCGATGAAATGCCGGTTCGCGCAGACGAGGCGGAAGTCGCGGTTTTTGGCAAAGAAGGAGATGCCAGGCAGGCTGTCGAACATGCGGTAGAACTGGCTCTGCAAATCGAGCGAGCTCAGGAACTTGGAGCGCAGTTGGACGGCATCAGCGGATTTCATAGGCAGCAGCTTAAACGAGTTCCGCCATGGTTCCTCTCGTGACACCGAGCTGGGACTGCGCCTTGAGATCACGCCAGATGACTTCACCTGCGCGGCTGCCGCGCAGAAGGGCCTGATAGGTTTCGAGGATGCGCTTAGTCTCGGGGATGTCCTGCTCCAGTAGCTCGACTCGGTAATGACGCAGGCCCGCCTGCACGAGGCCAGTGAAGAACTGCGCGCCGGTTTGCGGCACGGCATTGAAGAGGGTGTTCCGGCAGCCGACATCGGCCTTCAGCGGATGCTCCATGCCGACACGGTCGCGCAGGCGAACCTTGTGATGATCACAGGGGCGACCGCAGTTCGTGAAGTCGGTGCCTTTGGAAAGGAAGGCGGCGAAGGCGCAGTGCTCCATGTGAAACATCGGCATGTGCTGATGCAGGGTGATCTCAAACCACTCCGGTGGTGCGCTGGCGAGCAGGTCGAGCACTTGCTCAATGTTCAGATCATAGCTGATGGTTAGCCGCTCCAGGCCAGTTTGTTTGAGGAAGTCGGCGCTCAGCGGGTTGGAGACATTGAGAGAGAAGTCGCCCGTGATGGGGATGCCGACATCGCGGAAGTAGGAGATGGCTCCGAGGTTGCGGATGAGCACGCCATCAGGCTCCGCACGCTCGATGAGCTTGAAGAATCCAGCCTCGCTGGATTTCTGGATGCGCGGCGTGGCGAGGTAAAGCTTTGCTCCACCGCCATGCTCGCGCACCCGCTTCACGACATCGGCATAACGGCGGATGTCTTCGTAGTCGGCGTAGAGATGGGTGATGCCGCAGGCCAGAGCCGCGTCGATTTGCTCATCGGTTCGGCAAAGGACGTGGAGTGTTGGGCCATGGAGCGCCGACGAGTCGTCGGCCTTCTGGGGTAAGAGAGAGCGGTAAGTGGCCGTGATGGGCGCATGAGCCTTGATGGCCGACGACTCTTCGGCGCTCCATGCATCCACCATTGCGCGGCGCATGCGGTTGAGTTCACTGACGGGCACGATGACTTCACCTTCGAGATGCGCTTCGACTTCACCAAGCTCAAAGCCCGTGCCACCGAGTCTGCCGAACTGCTCTTTCAGGCTCTCCAGCGTCAACGGACGCTTTGCAGCCACCTCCAGTGACATGCTTGACGTGACCTTGACCTCCTGACCTTTGACTTGCACAACGAGCGGCTCACCAGCTTTACCCGACACCACCAAATCCATGCGCGTCTTCTTCCTCAGCGGGATCTCACCTTGGAAGGATTGCCGCAGCTTCTGCTCCAGCACTTGGTCTCCCGTTTTGAAGACTCTCATGCCGGGGCGGATGAACTGAGAGCGCAGGCGTCCGCGCTGGAAGTCGAGCCAGCGACCCCGGATGCCGTAGATGCGACCGCCTTGTTCGTCGTTGGTATCCTTGAGGTTCTCGAACACGACGCCGTCGCCATTCTTGAGATGATCGGGCACGGCTTCGAGCTGGATGCTGTCCTGCTCTACGGCGGTGACGTTGCCGACGAAGTAGCCGCGCTTTTTCCCATACATGGCTCCGACGAGTTGCTGATGGTTCACGCCATGCATCCAGCCGGAGAAGAGGCCTCGGGAAAAGGTCATCTCGAGCTCGTAGCGGTCGTCTTCGGTGATGACTTCGGAGAGATCCTTGTCCGCCAAAGCGGCGTCGATGGCCTTGCGATACACGCGGGTGACGGCGGAGACGTATTCGGGTGTTTTGAGGCGGCCTTCGATTTTGAAACTGCGGATGCCGAGCTCGATGAGGCGCGGGATTTCATTCACCGCCGAGAGATCCTGCGGGCTGAGGAGGTAGCGCTTGTCGCCAAGGTCACGCAGTTCGCCATCGACGATCATTTCATAAGGCATCCGGCAGGCTTGTGCGCACTCACCGCGATTGGCGCTGCGGCGTCCGAGGGACTCGCTGGTGAGGCACTGGCCGCTGTAAGCCACGCAGAGAGCACCGTGGACGAAGACTTCCAGCGGGAGCTGGGGGGAGTCGTTGGCTTTGAAGCGCTCCAGCTCACGCAGGCTCAGTTCACGCGAAAGCACGGCCTGATCAATGCCGAGCGTGTTTGCCAGTTCGAGTCCTTCTGGAGAGGTGATGGTCATCTGCGTGCTGGCATGAAGACGCAGGCCGGGAGTCAGTGCCTTCACCATGCGGGCGAGCCCGAGGTCCTGCACGATCACGGCATCCACGCCCGCGCTTTCCAAAGCCCGGAGCTGCATCTCGGCATCAGCGAGTTCGCCGGTGAAGATCAGCACGTTGAAGGCGCAGTAGCCTTTGACGCCGTGCTGGTGGAGGAAGCGCATCAGCTCGGGCAGATCATCCGCCGTGAAGTTGTCCGCACGCATCCGTGCATTGAACTTCGGCAGGCCGAAGTAGATGGCGTCGGCTCCATTGGCGACGGCTGCACGAGCGCACTCCCAGTTTCCGGCGGGGGAGAGCAGCTCAGGCAGATGGAGGGGGCGGGGCATGAGAGTTCAAACCACCGAAAGCTGGGAACTGAAAACTGAAAATTGGGAAATGATCCGAACTCAGGGGGCAATCAGAGGCTTCGGATTCTCCACTCGGCCCAGTGGGCGCACGCCAGGGGCGTCTTTGCCATCGAGGCCGAGGTCAGCTTTCATCGCTTCAGCCAGAGCTGTGAGCTGGGTAACTTGATCTGTCATGGTTTCGGCGATGTTTTCCGCTTCGCCGATATCGGAGTCGAGGTCGTAGAGTTCCTTTTTGGCGAGGTGGAGTTTCCATGGGCCGGAGCGGACGGCCTGGAGCTGGAAGCCACTGTAGTAATAGAAGACCTCGCGTGGCTTGAACGCCATGCGATCGCCAAGAAGCAAGGCGGAGAGGTCAATGCCATCGATCTTCCGATCCGCGGGAGTCTTGCCTCCACCAATCGCAGCGAAGGTGGGCAGCCAGTCCATGTGGCTGGTGATGGCATTGGTGGTGCTGGCTGCCGGCACTTTGCCTGGCCACCAGGCGAGGGTGCAGACTCTCATGCCACCTTCGAGTGTGCTGCCTTTGGCGCCACGCAGGGGTGTGTTGTCCG